>NZ_JBFBCG010000002.1:0-274127 GCF_040683105.1 Streptomyces sp. NPDC051020
TACATTCCAGCTGGTTTGGCTCTTTCCGTTTGCGCGGGCCCCCAGGGGGGCCCCGCGCGCACCCCGGCGGGGTGCGCGGGGCTCGGCCACGCGGATGCGGTACGGATGTCAGGAGTTGCCGAGGGCACCGAAGGCGGGGATGACCGAGCCCTGGTAGGTGTCCTCGATGAACTTCTTGACCTCGTCGGAGTGGAGGAGCTTCACGAGCTTCTGGACGCGGACGTCCTTCTCGTTGCCCTCCTTCACGGCGAGGATGTTGGCGTACGGGTTGCCGTCCGCCTTCTCCAGCGCAAGGGCGTCCTTGGAGGGCTTGAGCTTGGCCTCGATGGCGTAGTTGCCGTTGATGACGGCGGCGTCGACATCGTTCAGGGCGCGGGGGACGGTTGCGGCCTCCAGCTCCTTGAACTCCAGGCCCTTCTTGTCCGTGATGTCGCTGATCTTGGCGTTCGTACCGACGCCGTCCTTGACGGTGATCAGGCCGTTCGCGGCGAGGAGCTGAAGAGCGCGGCCCTCGTTGGTGGTGTCGTTCGGTACGGCGATGGTCTGACCGGCCTTGATGTCCTTGAGGTCCTTGACCTTGTTGGAGTAGAGGCCGAGCGGCTCCAGGTGCACATCGGCGACCGCGACGATGTGGGTGTTGTTCTTCTTGTTGAAGTCGTCGAGGTACGGCTGGTGCTGGAAGAAGTTGGCGTCGACCTGGCCGTTCTCGGTGGCGGTGTTCGGCAGGACGTAGTCCGTGAACTCCTTGACCTCGAGCTTGAGGCCCGCCTTGGCCGCCAGGTTCTTCTTGACGAAGTTCAGGATGTCGGCGTGCGGCGTCGGGGACGCGGCGACGACGAGCGCCTTGGAGGTGTCGGCCTTCGCGCCGGTCTCGCTCTTGGAGGCCGGGTCGGACGACGTGCCGCAGGCGGTGAGGCCGAAGGCGAGGGCGGCGGTGGCGGCGGCAGCTGCGGTGATCTTGATGTTCTTACGCACGAAAAGTGCCTCTTTCTGGTGGTGAGGGTGGTGCGCCCGGACAAGGAGTTCGGGCTTGTGAGCGGAGAGAAAGTCTCAGGAGGCGGTGTGGCCCCGGCGGGCCAGCAGGCGTACGGCGATGTCGCCGATCAGCTGGACCGCGGTCACGATGACGATGAGCAGCGCGACGGTGATGAGCATGAACCGGTTGTCGAATCGCTGGAATCCGTAGGTGACGGCCTTGGAGCCGAGCCCTTCGCCACCGACCGCGCCGGCCATCGCGGAGTACCCGATGAGCACGATGACGGTGGTGGTGATCCCGGAGACGAGCGACGGCAGGGCCTGCGGCAGCAGGACCTTGCGGACGATCGTCGGGATGGATCCCCCCATCGACTGGACGGCCTCGACGAGCCCGTGGTCGACCTCGCGGATCGATGTCTCGACGAGCCGGGCGAAGAACGGGATGGCGCCGACGGCGAGCGGCACGATCATCGCGGTCGGGCCGATGAAGGTGCCGACGACCCAGGTGGTGAAGGGGATCAGGGCGATCAGCAGGATGATGAACGGCAGCGAGCGGCCGATGTTCACGATCACGCCGATGACCTTGTTCACCACGGCGTTCTGGAGCAGTCCGCCCTTGTCGGTGAGGACCAGCAGCACGCCGAGGGGCAGTCCGACGAGGACGGTGACGAGCGCGGACCACAGCACCATGTAAAGAGTGTCGACGGTTCCCTGGGACAGCAGCGGCTGCATTTCGGACCAGGTCACTTGGCCACCTCCTTGGCGAGCGGGGTCTGGGCGAGCGGGGCGGGAGTCTGTACGGGGATGTCGGCGGCGGGCGTGTCCACGACCTCGGCCTGCAGGCCCTGCTCGCGCAGGAAGCCGATGGGTACGACGTTCTCCTCGAAACGGCCGGGCAGCTCGATCCGCATCCGGCCGATCTGGTTGCCGCCGACGGTGTCCATCGCGGCGCCCAGGATCGAGATGTCGATGTTGTACGTGCGGGCGAGCTGGGAGATCACCGGCTGGGACGCCGCCTCGCCGTGGAAGGTGACGTCGACGACCGTGCGGTCGGGGCCGGAGGCCGTACCCCCGACCGGGAACAACTCGTGGGCCAGTTCGGAGCCGGGGGTGGCGAGCAGTTCGCCGACGGTGCCGGACTCGACGATGCGTCCCTTCCGCATGAGCGCGGCCGAGTCGCAGACCGTCTTGACGACGTCCATCTCGTGCGTGATCAGCAGGACGGTCAGGCCGAGCTGCTGGTTGAGGTCGCGCAGCAGCTGCAGGATGGAGCGGGTCGTCTCGGGGTCGAGGGCGGAGGTCGCCTCGTCGGAAAGCAGCACCTTGGGATCCCCGGCGAGGGCGCGGGCGATGCCGACGCGCTGCTTCTGACCGCCGGAGAGCTGGCCGGGGTACGCCTTCGCCTTGTCGGCGAGACCGACCAGGTCGAGGAGTTCGAGGGCCTTGCGGGTGCGCTCCCGGCCCTGGACGCCGAGGATCTCGAGCGGCAGCTCGATGTTGTCCTGGACGTTGCGCGAGGCCAGCAGGTTGAAGTGCTGGAAGACCATGCCGATGCGGCTGCGCGCCTCGCGCAGCCCCTTGCCGGCCCGGCGGCCCCGGCCCGCGAGGGCGGTGAGGTCCTGGCCGGCCACGGTCACGGTGCCGGCGGTGGGGCGTTCCAGCAGGTTGATGCAGCGGATCAGGGAGGATTTGCCGGCGCCGCTCTGTCCGATGACGCCGTACACCTCGCCCTCGCGGACGTGCAGGTCGACGCCGTCCAGAGCGGCGACCTCACGGTCGCGCGACCGGTAGACCTTCGTGAGGCCCGTAGTGGTGATCACAGGGTTTCCGTCACTGTCGAGTGCACGGCGCGGTGTCCGCCGGGCACGGGGCGTTCGTCTGATGAGACTGTTCGGACTCGGATGTTCGGGCCCGTGGGTCTCGGCAGGGCTGCGGGCGGCGGGGGACCGGGGCAGCGCATGCGGGGGCAGGCTCGTTCCGCTGGGTGCGGACGGCAGGGGCTCGGTCTCGCTTCGGGGCGCGAGGCTCAGGCGGGGGCCCTCAGAAGGCGCGCATTCGACACATACAACGAGCACCGGGCGTGGTGATCGCCTCGGTCGCAAGGATGCGGCTGCTCGTCGTGGTCATGGCGCAAGTAAAACAGACGTCAGGTTCCACCGAGCCCGCGTGTCCGAATAGCGGACACTTCCGGTCAGTCCATGGACCGCTCCACCGGACGGCCGCGCTCCCGATGACACCGTCCGTGACCTGCGACGATACGGGCGACTGGGCAGGGGGAACCCATCGTCGAGCAGCCCGCACGTGTCGTGCGTTGTGGCCAAGGCCACGGCCTTGATCGCTGCTGTCGGACGCAGCGCCCGGGCGCGGATCTGCACGCGCATCCGCATCGGCCGGCCCGGGCGCGGGGGCGCACGCGGGACGCCGTCCGGTCCGTAATACCCTCGCCTCATGCTTGTCGCCCTGACGGTCGCGGTCGCCGTGGCCGCGCTCGCCCTCGCCGCCTGGTGCGGTTTCGCCGCCTACCGGGACCAGCCGACCAAGGACTGGCACTTCATCGGAATGGCCGTGGTGTCGCTGCTGGCGCTGGCCCAGTTGGTGGTGGGCATCGTGCTGCTGGCCCGGGGCGACCGGCCGGAGCAGGGCATGACGATCTTCATCTGTTATCTGATCGGCGCCTTCGCGGCCGTGCCCGCAGCGGGTTTCCTGTCGCTGGCCGAGCGGACCCGGTGGGGCTCGGTGACGGTGGCCGCGGGCGCGGTCGTACTGGCCGTCCTGCAAGTACGGCTCTACGACATCTGGGGAAGCTGACGTGACCGACACCGATCGCCGCGCCGCCGGCGAGAAGACCGGCTTCCAGCTGGGCACCGGACCGGGCCGCGTACTGGTCTGGTTCTACGGGGTGTTCACCGTGGCCGCCGCCTCCCGCGCGATCGTCCAGATGATCCTGGACTTCGGCAGGGCGCCGCTCGCCTATGTGCTGTCGGCCGTCGCCGCGCTGGTGTACGGCTTCATCACGTACTCGCTGGTGCGCGGCGGCGAGAAGGCCCGCCGGACGGCGCTGGTGTGCTGCGCCGCCGAGCTCGCGGGCGTACTGATCGTCGGTACGTGGACGCTGGTCGAGCCGTCCGCCTTCGCTGATGCCACCGTCTGGTCGTACCTCGGCAGGGACTACCTGTTCATCCCGGTGATCCTGCCGGTCACCGGGATGATCTGGCTGCGTCGCGCGAAGAACGCGTAACACCCCTGGCGCCCCTCCCGGCAAGCCTTGCCCCGCCGCGCCGCCCGGCACGCCCGCTCGCCGCGTTGACCACAAGCCCTGGTAGCTCCGCCACAAGGATGCCCGGCCGCCCTGCGATCGCACGCGCCGGACGACGCTCCTCATGCGGCAAACATTGCCAGCCAGGGCCCTAGGCGCTGGCGACGTAGGCCTGTTCGGCGACGTCCTTCTCCAGAAGGATCAGCCGGACACCGTCCTGACCGGTGGCGCTGCCCACAGGGGCGTAACCCGCTCGCCGGTAGAGCCGCAGATTGGTCTCGCTGCGGTGCCCGGTGTGCAGCCGGAACCGGGTGGCCGACCGCTGATCGGCGAGTGCGGACTCCGCGGCGTTCAGCAGCCGGGCGCCGAGCCCGTGCCCCTGGAGCCGGGGGTGCACACAGAGCTTCCCTATCTCTCCGGTGCCGTCCGGATCGGTGGATCCGCGTACTGAGCCGACGACTTCGTCACCGAGCCGTGCCACGAACACCAGGTTCGCGGTCACTTCGTCCCGGACCGAGTCGAGGGTCTGGACCAGCGGGTCAATGCGGTAATTCCCGTAGAGCTCCGCCTCGCTCTGAAAACAGAGGTACTGAAGCTTCAGTATCTGTTCGGCGTCCTCCGCGGTCGCCGCCGAGATGATCACACTCATGCCCATGTGTGCATGCCTCCCGCTCACCTGGTCCACCGGTTGCTCCTGCTCCTATCCCCGCAGTCAAGGAACGGCAACCTCCGCCGCGAGCATTCTGCGCAGACATCCAAGGCATCGGGAACGGATCGGCCCCAAACTGCCTTGTGACATACCCAACTTCCCTGCGATTTCCTTGTATGTGGAATCGCTCGGGGCGAGCATCGCCGCCAGCAGGCTCGCGCACCGTCCGGGCAGTCGCTCCACCGCGGCGTGCAGCGCGCGGCGTTCGTCGGCACCGACGGCGGACCGCTCGGGGCAGTCGGCCGGGTCCGGGACGGTCCCATCGGCGTACGGACGTTCACGCCGCGCGGTACGGCGGGCGCGGCGTGCCTCCTCCCGTACGGTGTCGCGGACCCAGCGGGCCGGGTCGGCCGGCGGTGTCCGGTCCGCGAGCAGTTCCAGCAGCCGCAGCCAGACGGTCTGTTCGAGATCGGCGGGTTCGACGGCCGCGCCCGCTGCCGCGCAGCCGGCCTCGGCCATCGCCTCGGCGCTGACGAGGGGGTACAGGGCGCGCACGACGGCGGTGGCGGCGGCGTCCGCGGGAAGCGTCATGCCTCACCCGACGCGCCACCGCGGACGGGCGGTTGCCGTCCGCGGGGCGCATCACCCGACCGGGGCATGGCCGGCCAGGTGCTGACGCGGGGCGCTGTGTCAGTTCTGCGTGAAGTCCTCGGCGGCGAGCAGGGCGGTGTCCGGGTTGTCGGAGAAGATCCCGTCGATACCGGTCGCGAAGTACGTCCGGAACGCGCCGAAGGCGTCACCGTACGCGTTGGGGTCGGTGCCGCGACGGAAGTCGGCGGGCAGGAACGAGTTCTCGTTGCGCATCGTGTACGGGTGCAGGATCAGGCCCTCCTCATGCGCGTCCTGCACGAGGGAGGTCGGCGTGGTGAGCCGGCCCGACGCGTCCTTGGGAATGATCAGGTCCAGCGTGGGGCCGATGCCCTGTGCGAAGGACGCGATCCACTTCAGCCCCGCGGGGGTCACGAGGTCGTCGACCGTGCGCGGGTCGCCGGTCGCGACGAAGTCCCAGGGCCGCGATCCGGTGCCGGAGAGCAGGACGACGCGCGGGGAGGCGACGAGCTTCGACAGCCGCTGGATGCTGCTGGGTTCGAAGGACTGAAGGATCAGCGGGGACTGCGTGCGGTGGCGGTTGTAGCGGCGCAGCAGCTTGGCGAGCGGCTCCTCCAGGCCGAGCCCGAGGCCCCGGAAGTAGGTGGGGTGCTTGGTCTCGACGTACAGCCAGATCTGCTTGCCGCGCCTGCGGCCCTCGCGGTCGGCCCACTGGAGCACCTCTTCGAAGGTGGGGACCTCCCAGCGGCCGTCGTAGAGGGTGTTCTTCTGGCGGTTGCCCGGTATGCGCTCCTTGGCGCGCAGCGTCTTCAGCTCGGCGAGGGTGAAGTCCTCGGTGAACCAGCCGGTCAGGGAGACCCCGTCGACCTTCTTGGTGGTCCTGCGGCCGGCGAACTCGGGGTGGGCCGATACATCGGTCGTGGCGGTGATGTCGTTCTCGTGGCGGCAGACGAGATGGCCGTCCTTGGTGGGGACCAGGTCCTGCTCGATGATGTGCGCGCCCATGTCGAGGGCCAGCTGGTACGAGCCGAGGGTGTGCTCGGGTCGGTAGCCGCTCGTGCCGCGGTGGCCGATGACGGTCGGCACGGGAAGGTCCAGCCGGCTGCCGTGGTCGCCGCCGTGGCCACTGGACCGCTCGGCGGCGTCCGCCGTGCCGGGAAGTCCGAGCGCAGCCGCGCCGAGTACGGCCGCTCCCGCTCCCAGGACGGTCCGGCGACCGGGGTTCGCCTGCGCACGCTCTGTCATGAATGCTCCCTCGCATGTGATGTGTGGCATCGTCGAGCGAGGCCCGATCGTAGGCAGCCACACCGTCGGGACGGCAGCTCATGGACGAACATGGCGGAAACACACACCAACGCTGCGTGTCGACTCGATGAACCCGATGTGCGATCAGCGAGTACCCGCGAGTATCGTCCTCACCTGCATGGACCGTCACGATCCCGCGCCTCGGCCGGCCACTACACCGGAGGAACCGTTGTCCCGACACGCACTCATCAAGGCAGTGCTCGGACCGATCTTGCGCCTGATGTTCCGCCCCCAGGTGGAGGGCGTGGAGAACATTCCCGGCGACGGTCCGGTGATCCTCGCGGGCAACCATCTGACGTTCATCGACTCGATGGTCATGCCGATCTGCTGCGACCGGCCGGTGTTCTACATCGGCAAGGACGAGTACGTGACGGGCAAGGGTCTCAAGGGCCGGCTGATGGCCTGGTTCTTCACCGGCTGCGGCATGATCCCGGTGGACCGGGACGGCGGACGCGGCGGTGTCGCGGCACTGATGACGGGCCGTCGGGTGCTGGAGGAGGGCCAGGCGTTCGCCATCTACCCGGAGGGCACCCGCTCCCCCGACGGCCGTCTCTACCGCGGTCGTACGGGCATCGCCCGGCTGACGCTGATGACGGGCGCGCCGGTGGTGCCGTTCGCGATGATCGGCACGGACAAGCTGCAGCCCGGTGGTACCGGTCTGCCCCGTCCCGGCAAGGTGACGGTCCGCTTCGGCGAGCAGATGGAGTTCTCCCGGTACGAGGGCATGGACCGTGACCGCTATGTCCTGCGGGCGGTGACGGACTCCGTGATGGCCGAGGTGATGCGGCTGTCGGGCCAGGAGTACGTCGACATGTATGCGACGAAGGCGAAGGCCGCCTGATCGGACGTTCGGAAGGGCCCGTACCGCGTTCGGCGGCACGGGCCCTTCCGTATGTCGGGACAACCCGAATGGCCGTAGCAGGATGGCCCCAACACGTCCTAAGGGTGTTCGATCTCCTCCTCCAGCGCCTGGCCGCGCAGCAGGAACCAGGAGGCGACGGCCGTCGCCAGCAGGACCACAGCGCCGACGCCCGCGGAAATGTGCAGCCCGTCGACGAACGCGTCCTGCGCCGCGGAGACCAGGGCGTTCCCCTGCGCCTGCGGCAGGCCGTGGGCCGCTTCGACCGCGCCACCCAGTGACTCGTGGGCAGCCGCGGCGGGCTCGGCCGGGATGCCGTTCGGGGTGACGAAGCCCTGGTAGACGCCGGTGACGATGGATCCGAGCAGGGCGATACCCAGGGCCGCGCCGAGTTCGTACGCCGTCTCGGAGACCGCGGACGCGGAGCCCGCGTGCTCCTTCGGGACGCTGGAGAGGATCACGTCGGAGGTCACGGTGAAGGCGAAGCCCGCGCCGATGCCGACGACCAGCAGCAGCAGACCGATCAGCGGATAGCCGGTCTCCTGGTGGACGAAGGTGACGGCGGCGAGTGCGACGCCGACCGCCGCCAGTCCGGCGGAGACCACGGACCGGACCGAGAAGCGGCGGGCGGCCATGCCCGCGACCAGACCGCAGGCAACCGCGCCGACGGCCGCGGGCAGTTCAGCGAGCCCGGCCTCCAGCGGTCCGCGTCCTTGGACCAGTTGCAGGAACTGGGAGAGGAAGAAGACGAGACCGGACAGGCCGAGGATGGTGAGCAGGTCGGCGAGGACCGCGCCCGAGAAGCCCCGGTGATGGAAGAGCCGCATGTCCAGCAGGGGCTCGGGGAGCGTCAACTGCCTGCGGACGAACCAGTGGAGCGCGCCCGCACCGCCGATGCCGGAGACCGCGACCTCCCAGCTCACCCCGTGCGCGGCCAGCTCCTTGATCGCGTACACGACACCGATCATGCCGATCAGGGAGAGCGCGACACTGACCAGGTCCCAGGGGCCGGGCGCCGGGTTCTTCGACTCCGGAATCATACGGATGCCGACGACCACGAGGACCACCATCACCGGCAGATTGATCAGGAAGACCGAGCCCCACCAGAAATGCTGGAGCAGGAATCCTCCGACGACGGGGCCCACGGCCGCGCCCGCCGATGCCATGGCCCCCCAGATACCGATGGCGAAGCTGCGCTCGCGCGGGTCGTTGAAGAGGTTGCGGATCAGGGCGAGGGTGGACGGCATCAGGGTGGCGCCGGCGACCCCGAGCAGCGCCCGCGCCAGGATCATCATCTCGGGGCTGCTCGCGTACGCGTTCAGCACGGAGACCGCCCCGAACGCGGTGGCGCCGCTCAGCAGCAGCTTCTTGCGGCCGATGCGGTCACCGAGGCTGCCCATGGAGACCAGGAGTCCGGCGATGACGAACGAGTAGACGTCGCCGATCCAGAGGAGCTGGGTTCCGGTCGGCTGGAGATCCTCGGTGAGGAACGGTGTCGCCAGCCCGAGGACCGTGGCGTCGACGGCCACCAGCAGCACGGCGAGGACGAGGACGGCCAGCGCGATCCACCGCCCGGGGCGACGCAGTTCGTGCGAGGTCTCCGCGTGCTGGTCGGTGCTGGTCATTGCTCCACGCTCCGGCGTGCTCCGCCGAGCAGCAACTCGACGATCATGTACTGGAAGTCCTGTCCGGCAACCCGGCCCGCCTGGACAGCCCAGGCACCTGTGGAGATGAGCCCGTAGAGGGCCTCGGTCAGCCAGGCCGGGGTCAGGTCGATCCTGAACTCGCCGCGCTCCTGACCGCGCCGGAAGAAGGCGGAGACCCGTGCGTCCGTCCGGTTCCAGCCGTCGTTCACCTCTGCGCCCTCGAAGAGCTGGTTCTCCGTGACGAGGAAGGACAGCAGTCCGGCGCTCGGTTCAACGGCCGCGATCAGCCGGCGCAGCGCCTCCTCCGAGGTTCCCTCGTCGAGCGCGGCAGCGTCCAGGGCCGCTTCGAACTCCTGGATCCCGAGGTTCTCCAATGCTCTGACCAGGGCGTCCCGTCCGGCGAAGTGCCGGTGCAGAGTGGCGCGCCCGATGCCCGCCGCCCGGGCGACCTCGTCCATGGTGGCGGTCGATTTACGGGTCAGCAGTGCGGCGGCGCTGCGCAGAACCTGCTCACGGTCAAGAGTCATGAGACAACACTAACCCACATGAGACAAGAATGTCTCATCGAATAATGCGTCGATCCTCCCGCCATGAGGCGGGACCATGGCGCCATGAAGCCGCTGCTGCTGATCGACATCGACGGTCCGCTCAATCCGTACGCGGCACTGTCACGCCGACACACCCCCGCCGGATATACGAAACACCGGATGCGGCCGACGGGGTGGACCGAGGGGCCGGCACTGCCCGTCCTGCTCAACCCGGCGCACGGGGCGGAGCTGCTGGCGCTCACCGACCGCTACACCCTGGTCTGGGCGACAACCTGGGAGGACGAGGCCAACGAGTGGATCGGCCCGCATCTCGGACTGCCGCCGCTGCCGTACATCGACTGGCCGGCGATGCACGGCAGCGCGCCGGACGGGACGCTCTGGAAGACGCAGTACGTCGTGGCGTACGCGGCCGGGCGGCCGTTCGCGTGGGTCGACGACGAGATAACCGAGCGGGACCGGGCGTGGATCACCCGACAAGGGCCGGGCCGGTCGCTGCTGCTCCAGATCGATCCTCGGATCGGGCTGGAGCGTGCCGACTTCGACGCGCTCGCCCAGTGGGCAACGGACCGGGACGGGAACTGAGCCCCGGTCCGCCCCCGGCCCTTCTCAGTCGTTGAGCACGGTCAGATCCAGCTCCGGAAGTCGGGCCGGATCATTGATCACGTACAGCTCGGTGACCCTGCCCCGCTCGATCGTGAACCGCATGACCGAGAACCGATGCCCCTCGCGGGTCGAGATGACCGCGAGGGCCCCGTCGACGAGAGCCATCTGCGAGGACCGGGCGAACGGCGCGAACATCATCGCCTGGCGGGCCACCGACGCGGCTCCGCACACCAGCGACGGAGCACCCACACCACCCGCGCCGCTGTCGGACCGTGCCACCACGTCCGGGTCGAGCACGGCGACGAGTGCGTCGAAGTCGCCGCCCCGGGCGGCGGCCAGAAACGCCTCGACGACCTCGCGTCTGCGGCTGAGATCGGGGTCGGGCGCCGGGTCCACACCCTGGACCCGGCGGCGCGCCCGGCTGGCGAGCTGCCGGGCCGCGGCCGGGGTGCGGTCCACAATGCGCCCGATCTCGTCGAACGACACCGCGAACATGTCGTGCAGCACGAACGCCAGCCGCTCGGCGGGGCCCAGGGTCTCCAGCACCACGAGCAGCGCGAGCCCGACCGAGTCGGCGATCAGCGCCTGCTGCTCGGGGTCACTGCCGGGCTGCGGGCCGAGGACCGGATCGGGGGTGTGCCCGTCGGGTGTCCCTGCCTCCAGCGGCTCCTCCCGCCGGGACCGGCGGGAGCGCAGCATGTCCAGGCAGACCCGGCCGACGACCGTGGTCAGCCAGCCGCCCAGGTTGTCGATCTGCCGGTCGTCGGAGCGGCTGAGCCGGATCCACGCTTCCTGGACGGCATCCTCCGCCTCGCTCAGCGAGCCGAGCATCCGGTAGGCCACGGCCTTCAGATGGGTCCGGTTCTCCTCGAAGCGTGCCGCCAGAAACTCGTTCTCGTCCACAGACCCATTCCTCCGTCGCGTGCCGTCACACCATTGACGCGTGGAACGGCGCCGATGTGACAGAACGGCCGGTGATCAAGGAATCGGCTGGTGCGCCGCCGATCAGCTCCAGGGCAGCGCGGCGCGGTGGCGCCAGTACGCGTCGGGCTCCTCGACCAGCGCGTCGAGCTGGGACCGCCGCTCCTCGTCGAGGCCGACGAGCGGGGCGTGCAGGTTGCCGGCCAGCTGGGTGACCGTCGCCGCGCCGGAGAGCACGACGCCGGCCCACGGCTGGTGCAGCACCAGCGCGAGCGCGACCGCGTCGCTTCCGAGGCCCGCCTCGGCTGCGATCTCCTGGACGATCGCGGGAGCATCCGTTCCGGCGAGGCGCCCGTTGGCCATGGCTTCCTTGACGATCACGGTCAGCCCGGCCTCGTGCGCCTCGGCGAGCGCCGGACCGGCCGAGGTCTCCAGGGCGTTGAAGGTGGCCTGGACGGTACGGAAGAGGGGTGCGCCGTCGACCCTGACGGTGAGTGCGGCCCGGATGGCGTCCGCCTGGGCGGGGCCACTGGTGGAGAGTCCGACGCTGACTCCGTCGGCCGCGAGTTCGGCGAGCCGCGCGTGGAGTTCCTTGTCGGTGAGGGCCGGGCTGTCGGCGGTCACGGAGTGGATCTGGTAGAGGTCGAGCCGGTCGCCGAGCAGCGCGTCGGTCTCGGCGCGCTGCCGCTCGAACGTGGCGAGGCTGTGGTCCTTGACCTCGTGCGCCTCGGCGTCGATGTTCCAGTCGGCGGTGTAGGTGTAGCCCCACTTGCTGCCGATGACCACATCTCGTACCTCGGGACGGGCGGCCAGCCAGGCGCCGAGGAACTCCTCCGAGCGGCCGTAGGAGCGGGCGGCGTCGAAGTAGCGGACGCCCTGGGCATAGGCGGCGTCGAGCAGTTCATGGGTGCGTTCGCGCAGGGCGTCGACGCTCCGGTCCTCGTGCAGGTCCCGGTCGCGGTGGAGATTGATGTAGCCGGGCCTGCCGACCGCGGCCAGGCCGAGCCCGATATGGGCGGTCGGGGTCGTGGCCGAGGCCAGGCGTCCGAAAGGCATCGCGGGCTCCTCGTCGATGGGGTGCTCCCCGCCAACGTAACGCAGCCGGATTCACGCGCGTCCAGCCGCGGGACTCGGCCGATCGGGCCCTCACCGGCCGGGAGCGGGCCGGTCCTGCCAGGGCCTCGCCCCTCGGACCTGCGCAGACCTGGTCGAGTCCGGCCGGCAGGTCGGCTTCCATGCCGTCCGGGAATTTCAGCCGGATGAGCACCCGCGGGAGCGGACCGGTGGTCATCGGCCCGGCACGTACGGGTGCCGGCGTCCTCACCGTCACGGCGGTGACGTCGCGGTCGGCCACACCCCGGACCCCCTCGTCGGTCTTCGGCCGCCCGCCCGTACGGACGCGACGAGGCGGGGAGCGCACGACCGCTCCCCGCCTCGTCACCTGCGCCCGGGCTGCTGTCAGCTCTTCGCGGTCGCCCATGCGTGCTGGACGGCAAGGTCGGCCTTGACCTCGGCGAGCTGGGCGGCGACGGCCGACGGGGCCGTACCGCCGCGCCCGTTGCGGGAGGCCAGCGCGCCCGGCACGTTGAGGACCGTCCGGACCTCGGGGGTGAGGTGCTCGGAGATTTTCGCGAACTGCGCGTCGGTGAGTTCGTCGAGTTCGATGCCCTGCTGCTCGCACTCCTTGACGCACTCCCCCGCGACCTCGTGCGCGACACGGAACGGCACGCCCTGCTTGACCAGCCACTCGGCGATGTCCGTAGCGAGTGAGAAGCCGGCCGGTGCGAGCTCCTCCATCCGCTCGCGGTTGACGGTGAGCGTGGCCATCATGCCGGTGAAGGCGGGCAGCAGGACCTCGAGCTGGTCGCAGGAGTCGAAGACCGGTTCCTTGTCCTCCTGGAGGTCGCGGTTGTACGCGAGCGGGAGGGCCTTCAACGTGGCCATCAGGCCCGTCAGGTTGCCGATGAGCCGACCGGACTTGCCGCGGGCCAGCTCGGCGATGTCCGGGTTCTTCTTCTGCGGCATGATCGACGAGCCGGTGGAGAAGGCGTCGTGCAGGGTGACGAAGGAGAACTCCTTCGTGTTCCAGATGATGACCTCCTCCGCGATCCGGGAGAGGTTGACGCCGATCATCGCCGTGATGAACGCGAACTCGGCGACGAAGTCGCGGGAGGCCGTGCCGTCGATGGAGTTGGCGACGGAACCGTTCTCGAAGCCGAGGTCGGCGGCGACCGCCTCCGGGTCGAGCCCCAGGGACGAACCGGCGAGTGCGCCGGAGCCGTACGGGGAGACGGCCGTGCGCTCGTCCCACTGCCGCAGCCGCTCGGCGTCCCGGGACAGGGACTGCACATGGGCCAGGACGTGGTGGGCGAAGAGGACGGGCTGGGCGTGCTGCAGATGCGTACGGCCCGGCATGGCGACGTCCGCATGCGCCTCGGCGAGACCGACCAGGGCGTCCTGGAGCTCGGCGATCAGACCGCCGATGATCCGGGCGTGGTCGCGCAGGTACATCCTGAAGAGGGTGGCGACCTGGTCGTTGCGGGACCGGCCGGCGCGCAGCTTGCCGCCGAGGTCCTTGCCGAGGCGCTCCAGCAGGCCGCGCTCCAGCGCGGTGTGGACGTCCTCGTCGGCGATGGTGCCGGTGAAGGAGCCGTCGGCGACATCGGCTTCGAGCTGGTCGAGACCGGCGATCATGCGGGCCAGTTCGTCCGCGGTGAGCAGGCCCGCCTTGTTGAGGACACGCGCGTGGGCGCGGGATCCGGCGATGTCGTACGGCGCGAGCCGCCAGTCGAAGTGGACGGAGGCGGACAGCTTGGCCAGCGCCTCGGCCGGGCCGTCGGCGAAACGGCCGCCCCAGAGGCGTACGTCGCTGTTGCCGGTGCCGTTGCTCACTGCGTGCTCCTCGGAAGTGCCAGGGGGTGGATGTGCGACCGCCTCCCCGCCGTGGAGGAACGGGGAGGCGGTGACGTAAACGGGTCGGCGTCAGGCCAGGTCACGCTTCGCGGCGATCTTCGACGAGAGGCCGAAGATCTCGGTGAAGCCCTGCGCCTTGGACTGGTCGAACGTGTCGCCCGTGCAGGCGAGTGCGACGCGCTCGGTCACGGGTTTCTCCTTACGGCGCAATCCCTGATAGGCATAACTATGCAGCCCTCCGTATTATTTGTCAAAGACGCTGCCGAACGGCACACCCGAAGGTTCGATCCGGGACCGTAAATGCCGGGCCCGGCACCGCGCGGCCCTCTGGCGACGCACCCTGTGCCCGCAGTCCGCGTCCACGCCGTCACCGGCCTGCGCGCGCTCGACGCGGTGCGGTACGAGCAGCTGCGGCCCCTCCTCGACGACCCGTCACCCGCCGTCGTCCGGGCGGTGACACAGGCTCTGCTGCCGGACGCCGACCGGATACCGCACGAGTGGCTACTCGTCAGGACCGGGGCGGACCGACCGCGTGCGCTGCGCGTGGCGGCGGAGCGGCTGTTGCGGGCCCACCTCCGCGCGACGGTCCGCCAGCGGCGTCCCACCGGCTGAAATGCCCCTACCGGGCGCCGCAGTGGCGCCGATAATCACCTCATGGGAAAGACGTACGAACGTATCGACGGACGGCTCAGGGCCTTCATCGAAGAGCAGCACATCTTCTTCACGGCGACCGCGCCCCTCGACGGGAACGGCACGGTCAACCTCTCCCCCAAGGGCGTCAGCGGCTCCTTCGCGGTCGTCGACGAGCGGACCGTGGCTTATCTGGACTTTGCCGGGAGCAATGCGGAGACCGTGGCGCATCTCCGCGAGAACGGCCGCATCACCCTCATGTGGTGTGCCTTCCAGGGCCCGCCGAACATCGTGCGGGTGCACGGCCGCGGCGAGCCCGTCTTCCGCGACGACCCGCGGTTCACCGGCCTACTCGCCCACTTCCCCGGCGTCGACCCCACACCGCACGGGCTGCGCGCGATCATCGTGGTGACGGCCGAGCTGATCCGGGACACCTGCGGATTCGCCGTGCCTTTCATGTCCTACGACGAGGACCGGCCGCTCCACGCCCAGCGCTTCGCCCGCGAGGACGACGCCTCGCTCAGCGAGTACTTCGAGAAGAAGGAGCACGTCGCCACCAGCATCGACGGCCTTCCGGGGCTGCCGCTCCCGCTGCCTGGCATGCCCGCCGCGGGATGAGCCGTCGGGCGCCCCGGGGCCCCTCTCCCGGGTCGGCCCGGGCCCTCGGGGTCCGTCCCGATCCGGGAGAGAAAGGCCCGCGTGGGCTCAGCGGCCGTTCTGCGCCAGCCGCAGCAAATGGTCGGCGAGTGCCTGACCGCCCGCCGGATCACGGCTGATCAGCATCAACGTGTCGTCGCCCGCGATCGTGCCAAGAATGTCCTGCAGCTCGGCCTGGTCGATGGCCGAGGCCAGGAACTGGGCCGCGCCCGGAGGCGTACGCAGCACCACAAGGTTGGCCGAGGCCTCCGCCGAAATGAGCAGTTCGGCGGAGAGGCGCCGCATCCGCTCCTCCTTGGCGGACTCGCCGAGCGGCGCCTGCGGGGTACGGAAACCGCCCTCGCTCGGCACCGCGTAGATCAGCTCGCCGCCGGTGTTACGGATCTTCACCGCGCCCAGCTCGTCCAGATCCCGGGAGAGCGTCGCCTGGGTGACGCTCAGCCCGTCGTCGGCGAGGAGCTTGGCCAGCTGGCTCTGCGAGCGCACCGGCAGCCGGTTCAGAATGTCCACGATCCGGCGGTGGCGTGCCGTGCGGGTCTGCGGCACGGACTGCCCGCCGTACTCGGATTCCTGCGCCTCGGTCATCGTCGTCGCCTCATTCTCCGGAGCGCTTCTCTCCGGATGGTCCGTCCCCGTGTGCCGCGTCGAGAGCGCCGGGCAGTGCCTGGAGGAACGCGTCCACCTCCGCGTCACCGATGATCAGCGGCGGCATCAGCCGTACGACATCGGGGGCGGGCGCGTTCACCAGGAGTCCGGCTCCCTGAGCCGCCTGCTGCACCTGAGGTGCGAGAGGCTCGGTGAGCACGATACCCAGGAGCAGTCCGGAGCCGCGGACGTGGGAGACCAATGGGTGCCCCAGCCCCTCGACACCCTCCCGGATCCGCTCGCCGAGCCGCTTCACCCGATCCAGGGCGCCACCGGCGGCAAGGGTGTCCAGCACGGCGAGACCGGCAGCGCAGGCGATCGGGTTACCGCCGAACGTCGTGCCGTGCTGACCGGGCTTCAGCAGGTCGGCCGTGGCGCCGAAGGCGACGGTGGCGCCGATCGGCAGCCCGCCGCCCAGGCCCTTGGCGAGGGTGACGATGTCGGGCTCGATGCTCTGGTGGGCCTGGTGCTCGAACCAGTGGCCGCACCGGCCGATACCGGTCTGCACCTCGTCGAGAACGAGCAGGGTGCCGGTGGCCCGGGTGATCTCCCGGGCGGCCTCCAGGTAGCCCTTGGGCGGGACGACCACACCGTTCTCGCCCTGGATGGGTTCGATGATCACCAGCGCGGTCTCGGTGGTCACTGCGGCGCGGAGGGCTTCCGCATCTCCGTACGGGACATGGGTGACGTCGCCGGGCAGCGGGAGGAACGGCTCTCGCTTCCCGGGCTGGCCGGTGAGGGCGAGGGCCCCCATGGTCCGGCCGTGGAAGCCGCCGTCGGTGGCGACCATATGGGTCCGCCCGGTCAGCCGGCCGATCTTGAAGGCGGCCTCGTTGGCCTCGGCGCCCGAGTTGGAGAAGTAGACCCGGCCGGTCCGTCCGAAAAGGTGCAGGAGCCGCTCGGCGAGGGCGACCGGCGGTTCGGCGATGAAGAGGTTGGAGACATGGCCGAGGGAGGCGATCTGGGCGGAGACGGCCTCGACGACGGCGGGGTGGGCGTGGCCCAGCGCGTTCACCGCGATGCCGCCGACGAAGTCGAGGTACTCGGTGCCGTCGGCGTCCCACACGCGGGCGCCTTCGCCGCGGACCAGGGAGAGCTGCGGGGTGCCGTAGTTGTCCATGAGCGAGCCCTGCCACCGCTGTGAAAGCTCGGCGTTGGTCATGCTTCCCCCTCTGTCCCTGACCGTGCGGCTGTTCCTGGCTGTGCGTCGGGCACGACCATCGTGCCGATTCCTTCGTCGGTGAAGATCTCCAGCAGGATCGAGTGCTGGACCCGGCCGTCGATGACACGGGCGGTCTCGACGCCGTTGCGCACGGCGTGCAGACAGCCCTGCATCTTCGGCACCATGCCGCTGGACAGCTCCGGCAGCAGCTTCTCCAGCTCGCCGGCGGTGAGCCGGCTGATCACGTCGTCGCTGTTGGGCCAGTCCTCGTAGAGACCCTCGACGTCGGTGAGGACCATCAGCGTCTTGGCGTTCAGCGCGGCGGCGAGTGCGGCGGCCGCGGTGTCGGCGTTGACGTTGTAGACGTGGTTGTCGTCGGCGGAGCGGGCGATGGAGGAGATGACCGGGATCCGGCCGTCGTCCAGCAGCGCCTGGATGGCCCCGGTGTCGATGGCGGTGATCTCGCCGACCCGGCCGATGTCGACGACCTCGCCGTCGACGGTGGGCCGGTGCTGGGTGGCGGTGATGGTGTGCGCGTCCTCACCGGTCATGCCGACGGCGAGCGGTCCGTGCTGGTTGAGCAGGCCGACGAGCTCGCGCTGGACCTGTCCGGCCAGCACCATCCGTACGACGTCCATCGCCTCGGGCGTGGTGACACGCAGCCCTGCCTTGAACTCGCTGGCCAGGCCCTGCTTGTCGAGCTGGGCACTGATCTGCGGGCCGCCGCCGTGCACGACGACGGGCTTGAGGCCGGCCTGCCGCAGGAAGACGACGTCCTGCGCGAAGGCCGCCTTCAGCTCCTCGTCGACCATCGCGTTGCCGCCGAACTTGATGACGATGGTCTTGCCGTTGTGCCGGGTCAGCCAGGGCAGCGCCTCGATGAGGATCTGCGCCTTCGGCAGTGCGGTGTGCTTCCTCGCGGCGCTCATGAGCTGTACGCGCTGTTCTCGTGGACGTAGTCCGCGGTGAGGTCGTTGGCCCAGATGACGGCCGACTCGGTGCCTGCGGCGAGGTCGGCGGTGATCTTCACCTCGCGGTAGCGCATGTCGACGAGGTCGCGGTCCTCGCCCACCCCGCCGTTCTTGCAGACCCAGACGCCGTTGATGGCGACATTGAGCTGGTCGGGTTCGAATGCGGCCTTCGTCGTGCCGATCGCGGAGAGGACCCGGCCCCAGTTGGGGTCCTCGCCGTGGATGGCGCACTTGAGGAGGTTGTTGCGCGCGATGGAACGGCCCACCTCGACGGCGTCGTCCTCGGTCGCCGCGTTGATGACCTCGATCCGGATGTCCTTGGAGGCGCCCTCGGCGTCGCCGATCAGCTGGCGGGCCAGGTCGGCGCAGACGCCCCGTACGGCCTCCGCGAACTCGCTCTGCTCCGGGGTGATCCCGCTGGCCCCGGAGGCCAGCAGCAGCACGGTGTCGTTCGTCGACATGCAGCCGTCGGAGTCGACCCGGTCGAAGGTGGTGCGGGTCGCGGCGCGCAGCGCGGAGTCGAGACCGGCGGCGTCGACGTCGGCGTCGGTGGTGAGGACAACCAGCATCGTGGCGAGCCCCGGTGCGAGCATGCCCGCGCCCTTGGCCATGCCGCCGACGGTCCAGCCCTCGCCGCCCGCGACGGCGGTCTTGTGGACCGTGTCCGTGGTCTTGATGGCGATGGCGGCCTTCTCGCCGCCGTGCTCGCTGAGCGCCGCGGCGGCGGTCTCGATGCCGGGCAGCAGCTTGTCCATCGGGAGCAGCGTGCCGATCAGCCCGGTCGAGGCGACGGCGATCTCACCGGCGCTGTGACCGATGAGGACCTCGGCGGCCTTCTCGGCGGTGGCGTGCGTGTCCTGGAAGCCCTGCGGGCCCGTACAGGCGTTGGCGCCACCGGAGTTGAGGACGACGGCGGTGACCTCGCCGCCCTTGAGGACCTGTTCCGACCAGAGGACGGGGGCGGCCTTGACGCGGTTGGAGGTGAAGACTCCCGCGGCGGCGCGACGCGGGCCGTTGTTGACCACGAGGGCCAGGTCCGGGTTACCGCTCTCCTTGATTCCCGCGGCGATACCCGCCGCCGAGAACCCCTGTGCTGCCGTGACGCTCACGGTGCCACTCCGATCGTGGAAAGTCCTGTGTCCTCGGGAAGTCCGAGGGCGATGTTCATGCTCTGCAGGGCGCCGCCCGCGGTGCCCTTGGCAAGGTTGTCGATGGCGCTGATGACGACGATCCGGCAGGCTGCCTCGTCGTACGCGACCTGGATCTGCACGGCGTTGGAGCCGTACACGGACGCGGTGGCGGGCCACTGCCCCTCGGGAAGAAGGTCGACGAACGGCTCGTCCGCGAAGGCCTTGTCATAGGCGGTACGTACGGACTCGGCGCTCACGCCCGGCTTCGCCTTCGCGCTGCACGTGGCGAGGATGCCGCGGGGCATGGGCGCGAGGGTCGGCGTGAAGGAAACCGTGACCGGCTCACCGGCGGCCGCGCTGAGGTTCTGGATCATCTCGGGCGTGTGCCGGTGGACACCGCCGACGCCGTACGGAGACATGTTGCCCATCACCTCGGAGCCGAGCAGGTGCGGCTTGGCCGCCTTGCCCGCCCCGGAGGTACCGGACGCGGCGACGACGACGGCCTCGGGCTCGACGAGCTGGGCCGCGTACGCCGGGAACAGCGCGAGGGAGACGGCTGTCGGATAGCAGCCGGGCACCGCGATCCGCTTGGAACCCGCCAACGCGGCCCGGGCACCGGGAAGCTCGGGCAGACCGTAAGGCCAGCTCCCGGCGTGCGGCGAGCCGTAGAACTTCTCCCAGTCACCGGCGTCCTTCAGCCGGAAGTCGGCGCCCATGTCGACGACGAGCACCTCGTCACCGAGCTGCTCGGCGACGGCGGCGGACTGCCCGTGCGGCAGGGCGAGAAAGACGACGTCGTGCCCGCCGAGGACCTCGGGCGTGGTCGGCTGGAGCACCCGGTCCGCGAGCGGCCGCAGATGCGGTTGCAGCGTGCCGAGCTTCTGGCCGGCGTTGGTATTGCCGGTGAGTGCACCGATCTCCACCTCGGGGTGAACGAGCAGCAGACGGAGCAGCTCCCCGCCGGCATACCCGCTCGCGCCTGCCACTGCTGCACGTACCGCCATCGGAATCCTCCTCATTGATGGCATGATTATACGTATCGCCGCACGTTTATGCAAAGCTTCCGCGAGTCGCCACGCGGCGACGTATGACTGCCCCCGGTCACAGCCCGCCCAGGACACGCAGGAACCGCGATGCCGGGCGATGCTCCGCTCAGCGGCTTCACCCAGGTTGTCCCACACACCAATGGTCCGCCTCCTGCCCCGCCTGGGGCACTCCCGCGGGCGCGCCTCCCAGCACTCGGGCCGGCGCGGCCAGGGGGGCGGCGGCCAGGGCAGCATGGTGGCACCGGCGCAGGATGCAGCTGCCGCCCTCGCTCCGTAAGCTCGTTATCGGGAAAGCCCGGCAACGGGCAGAAGTGCCTTTTCCTCACACACCGGCCGCACGATCAGTAATCTGATCCCGATGGACGGCGTCGGCCGGGCTTCCCGCCAGTCGGCTGCACGCAGCACATCCGCTCGGCGATCGCCGCGGCCTCCGACAACGGCAGCCGACCTTGCCGCCCGGCGTCACACCGGACGCCGGACCAGCTGCTCGGCGACGCATCGCTACCGATGCCTCTGACGTGGAGCCCTTCATGACCACACCGCGGGACCTCTCGATCGCCGTCATGGACATGGCGCCAGGTCACCCTGTGGAGCAGGGCGACCTCTCGCTCGCGCTCGCGGGAGCCGAGATGATCGACCTCCTCGGTGCCGAGGCCATCAGACTGGACGTCAACCAGATCGTGCCGTGCCTCCGGCCCCCCATAGCCGATCGCCTCCTGGACGAGGCTGCGGCGTCGCTGATCCGAGAAGCGCCGTACGAATCGGTCGAGGACTGGCTGTGGCGCAGAGGTCGCGGCCTGGCCGCCGCCTATCTGGCCGCGCTCGAGACGGAAGGGCAGCTCACTCGGCAGCCCCGTCGCGGGCTGCCCTTCCGGAGCGGTCGGACGGTGCTGGTCGATTCGCCCGCCCGCCGCGAGGCGGCGAACCGCTGGACATCGGACGAGCCTGTCCTCGCCGCCCTCGCGGCGGCCATCGGGATCCGGGACGAGTGGACCGGGGACTTCCCGAGCACGGTCGACGACGCGGTGGTGACCGTGCTGGCCGCAGTCAATGACGCCCTGATGGAACTGGAGGCCGTACGTCAACGACGAGTCATCGAGGATGCGGCCTTCGACAACATCTGGCGGGGCGAATGACGACGGCACACGCGGGGGCGATGGCCGCCGCCACCTGACGGCCACCCCCCTTGTCACACCTGCGCGCCGGTGTGGCCACCAGGACTCCCGGGTCGTCGGGAAGGCTGCCGCCCGCGCACTCGCGTACGGGGTGGACTCACTGCCGGTGCATCTGAGCTGAACAGCGTCCGGCCTCGCGAGCAGGCCTGGTGACCACCGACAGCGTCGTCGAGTCCGAACTTCGAGAGAAGGAGGTCAGGGGCGCGGTCGCTGGGGCTGACCGGCTCGCTCCGCGTTCCTCTCCTTGATGCGCGCCGCTTCCTTCCGGACCTCGACCTGGGTGGCGCGCTCCTTCTGCAGCCACTCGGGAAGGTCCTTCTTCAGCGCGTCGATCTGCTCCGTGGTGAGGGCGTCCGTGACTCCGCCACGTGCGAGACCCGCGATGGAGACGCCCAGCTTCGCCGCGACCACCGGGCGGGGGTGCGGTCCGTTGCGCCGCAGTTCCTGCAGCCACTCGGGCGGATCGGCCTGCAGCGCATTGAGCTCGCTGCGCGAGACGACACCCTCCTGGAATTCGGCGGGGGTGGCCTCGAGGTACACACCCAGCTTCTTTGCCGCGGTTGCGGGCTTCATCGTCTGGGTGGTCTGGTGCGACGTCATGGTGTCAAGAGTAGCGAGCGTGTGCGATACCTCCGACCACGACCGGTAACCTGGCGGAGTGACAGGCTCCGATGCACCCCTCTCGTTCCGGCTCGCATACGTCCCAGGCGTGACGCCGACCAAGTGGGTGCGCATCTGGAACGAGCGTCTGCCCGACATCCCACTGACTCTCGTCGCGGTGGCCGCCGCCGAAGCATCCGACCTGTTGCGGAGCGGCGGCGCCGACGCAGGTTTTGTGCGGTTGCCGATCGACCGGACGGACCTCAGCGCGATCCCCCTCTACACCGAGACGACGGTGGTCGTGGTCCCGAAGGACCACATCGTGGCCACGGTCGACGAGGTGTCCGGAGCGGATCTGGCCGACGACGTCGTGCTGCACCCCCTCGACGACACCCTCGACTGGGAGCGTCCGCCGGGCCGGCCCGCGATCGAGCGTCCGGCCACGACGGCGGACGCCATCGAGCTGGTGGCGGCCGGGGTGGGCCTCCTCGTGGTCCCTCAGTCACTCGCACGCCTGCACCACCGCAAGGACCTCACGTACCGGCCGCTCACGGACGCCCCCGAGTCGCGCGTCGCGCTGTCGTGGCCGGAGGAAGAAACCACCGACCTGGTGGAGGACTTCATCGGGATCGTCCGCGGGCGGACCGTCAACAGCTCGCGGGGGCGCAACCCCACCCCGGCACAGCCGAAGCAGCGCAAGCGCCCCGACACAGGCGGCGCGCAGCGAAAGTCCACAGCCGGAAAGCCGGCCGGCAAGAACCCGCGGAGCGGCTCCGGCGGCCCCAAGACCGGCAGGCGGGGCAAGCCCCGTCGTCGGTCCTAGGGCGGCCGGAACAGCCAACTGAGTCCCGGTCCGCCCTGCCAGTGACGCACCCCGGCGCCCGTTCCGGGCTGAGAGGCCGCGCACACAGGTGGGGCGGCCTCTTACTTCGCGCCCGTACCGGCTCTTGCGTCAGGGACGGCCGGGCCCCCCGGGGTTGAAGAACAGTGATCCGACCCGCCGCCCGGGAGCGGTGGCCCGGTGCCTGATCACCACCAGGTCGATGGTGCGCCACCGGGGACGGGCGTAGTCGAGTGGCGCCTTCGCCACTGCGCACTCGAATCCCTGCCGGCCCTCACCTGCACAGGGCTTCCAGGTCAACGTCGTCCCGCCGCCTGCGGACGGTCCTCCGTCGGGCAACTCGACCACGGCCGAACCTCTGGTCGTGACCGTGGAGGCGAGCAGCAGGACCCCCGCGGCGCACATGGCGCCACGCCTTTGCCGATGGATGGTGACACCTGGCATCGACAGACCCTTCCTGGGCAGGGTGACTCATGGCGTGGGGCCGGCGGCCGGCAGACCCAGTGCCATACGAACGGCGTCGAACGTGCCGGGCAACAGGCGCCCGTCCGAACGGGTGACAACGTCGTCCCGGGAGGCCCCCGGAGACCCGGGACAGGGCGACGACCGGGCAGGGGGCTTCCCCCCGTGGGTCGGGCGCAGCGACGGGAGGCGGTCACCGTGCGTGACACATCAGTGCGGCACTCGCTCTGGAGCGGGGCAAAGAGCCACTGCACAAAGGCTTCTGACGCATGGTCAGCCCAACCTTCCGATCGTCCGCACACAACCCATTCTCGCACTCACGTTCGAGTACCGGCTGGGCGATCCGACGCTCGGGCCACCCCGTCGGCTGGTGGCCGACTGCGGTGATGTCAGGATGGATCCATGACGACCAAGGTTTTTTTCGACATCACCATCAATGACGAGCCCGCCGGGCGGATCGTGTTCAACCTGTTCGACGACGTGGTTCCGAAGACGGCGGAGAACTTCCGTGCGCTGGCGACCGGCGAGAAGGGCTTCGGCTACAAGGGCTCGTCCTTCCACCGGGTCATCCCGGACTTCATGCTGCAGGGCGGCGACTTCACCAGCGGTGACGGCCGCGGCGGCAAGAGCATCTACGGCGAGAAGTTCGCCGACGAGAACTTCAAGCTCAAGCACGACAAGCCCGGACTGCTGTCGATGGCGAACGCGGGCCCCAACTCCAACGGCTCCCAGTTCTTCATCACGACGATCGTGACGTCGTGGCTGGACGGCAAGCACGTCGTCTTCGGCGAGGTCGAGGGCCAGGAGAGCATGGACCTGGTCAAGAAGATCGAGAGCTACGGCTCGCAGAGCGGCAAGACCCAGGCCAAGGTCACCATCGCGGACTCCGGCGTCCTCTGACCGCACGAGGGACCCGCCGGCGCCCCGGCCTCTCGCTGATCGGTCAGCGGGGGCCGGGCGCTCGTTCGCGCCGCGCCCACCGCGCCCGCCCGACGGGACCGTTCGGGTCCGCGGCGACACCCATGCCGGTAACTGCGGCGACAATCGCCCGTTGAATCCTTCCGACCGGAGCCGGGTACGCGCCGTGCGACTGGATGCCGTGTTCATGGCGGCAGCCCTGCACGTCCGGACCGGCGTCCGTCCGGTCGTGGCGGGCCCCTGCCCGGACTGAAGTGGCGGCCGCACACCCGGCTCACCGAGCTCCGGGCCGACCCGCTCGCCGTCGTCGACGCACTCCGCTTAGCGGGTTTCCCGGCCCCCGCGGCCGAGTCGGCTGCCCAGGTCGGCCACGCCGTGGTCACGGTCCAGAAGCCGCTGCCGGGCACGACGACGGACCGGCTCGACCATGACGGACCGGACCAGCCACTTACCCTCGACGCGCCCCTCACCGGGCGGCCGGCCGGCCGCGTCGACATTCCCTCGCTCCGCCTCCCTCTGCGGAGCGACGGCCCCGGATACTGCCTCCATGAGCCGCCGCGCGGACACGGTCGCCGCGCTGCGGCACGCGAGCGCCGGGTCGCGTCCGTCGGCGCCGACTTCCCCGTCCGGCCGGGGCTGATGCGGTCCACAGGACTTCCATCCCGGCAACCTGCCCACCCAGGACGACGACTCGGTCACCGGCGCCATCGACCGGGACGGCGCCACTCATGGCGACCGCCCCTTCGACCTGGTCACCCTGCACTCCGGGCTCCACACGGACGCGGCGGACGCGGAGGTGACGACTCGGCTCGACGCCGCCCTGGGCACCTTTCCGGAGAACGCGCTGCGACCCGTACGGGCCCATATGAGCCTGCGGATGACGGACCGGGCCACCCGCCACTTCCCGCCGGGCGAGGTCGGCCGATGACTGGGCCCGGCCGAGCAACGGGCCGACCGAGCCGCCCGCAGGGCCGAGCGTCGCCACTCCCTCCTTGCACTGTCAACCGATGGTTGACACATCACGACTGTCAACCTACGGTTGACACATGGCGAAACCAGTGAGCATGACGAATCCGGTACGGCTCGACGAACTGATCGAAGCCATCAAGAAAGTTCACCCCAACGCTCTCGAACAGCTCTCAAACGCGGTCATCGCCGCCGATCACCTCGGCGACGTGGCCGACCACCTGATCGGCCACTTCGTCGATCAAGCGCGCCGCTCGGGAGCCTCCTGGACGGAGATCGGGAAGAGCATGGGAGTCACCCGGCAGGCGGCCCAGAAGCGCTTTGTCGCCAAGGATCCCGGCGAGCCGTCGGATCTCGACCCCAGCCAGGGGTTCAGCCGGTTCACCGAGCGGGCGCGGAACGTCGTGATGGCAGCGCAGAACGAGGCCCGCGCCGCACGCAACGACGAGGTGCGTACGGAGCATCTGACGCTGGGGCTGCTCAGTGAGCCGGAGGGGCTCGCCGCGGCGTTCATCAAGGCGCAGGGCGTCTCGCTGGACGCCGTCCGGCAGGCCGCGACCGAGGCGCTGCCGCCCGCGGCCGAGGAGCTCCCGGACCTCATTCCGTACGACGCCGGGGCACGCAAGGCACTGGAGCTCACGTTCCGGGAGGCCCTGCGGATGGGGCACAACTATGTCGGCACGGAGCACATCCTGCTCGCGCTCCTGGAGCACGAGGACGGCGAGGGAGTGCTGACCGGGCTCGGTATCGACAAGGTCGCCGCGGAGACCGGCATCGCGGAGGCCCTGACGCTCGCCGCCGCCGCACACAAGGGTGAATGACCAGCCGCACCGGGCGAAGCCGGACAGTTCCGTACGGCCGTGAGCGCAGTTCCGTACGGCTGTGAGCGCACTGGCCCCTCCCCGCTCCCCCCTCCCCGGCGTGCACACCGCCCTAGAGTGGAAGGGAGCAGGGAGGTGCCTCATGCGGAAGGTCGCCGACTGCCGGGAATACCCCAGCGAGACGAAATGCACGCTTGCCCTCGCCGGCGAGCCGGAGGAAGTGGTCCGCGCCACCACCGACCTGGCCGTCCGGGTGCACGGTCACGCGGACGGACTGGAGCTGCGGGAGCAGATCGGGTCCGGGCTTCAGGAAGAGCCCACGGAACTCGCGTGAGCCGAGACGCGGCCCGGTTCGCGCCACCCGGATCCACCGCGGCGCACGCCTTCCCGGGGCCGTGTGTCGCGGTCCCCGGGGTCCGGACCCCGCCCCTGTGGGCACCACGCCTCACGCGGGCATCCGGTTGATCGCTACCCTGTCTCCCCCGCCACGGGGCGGGGAGACAGGGGAGGGACATGCGGAAAAGAATTGCCGTGCTCGCTGCGGTGGGAGCGGTGGCCACCGCGGTCGTGGTGGCGCCGGCCGCACACGCGGAGGGGCGCGGTGACATCCGGGTCACCAGGACCGTCGTGAACGGCGGCAGCAACGTGATCGTCGGGGTCACGAAAGTCAAGAAGTTCACGATCGCCATGACGATCAAGGACAACTCGGGCGTGAAGCAGGTCAGCAGTGTCTCCGCCTTCAACCGGACCAACGGTTACGGGCCGGTGGACCACCTCGGTACATCGTGCAAGAAGGTCAGCACGACGACGTCCGTGTGCACCGCGACGATGCAGATCGACCCGTCGTGGATCGACTCCTACGGGAGCGGGAACGAGGGCTGGGACGCCAACGCGGTCGCGGGGAACTGGCGGGTCGACGCGACGGTCCACGCCAACGACGGGGACTACTGGATCTCCGACGCCATCGGCTCGTTCAAGGTGAAGCGCGCCGCGACCCTGACCACGGACGCCACGCCCGAGCCGGTGAGCAAGGGTGGCACGCTCACCGTCACCGGAAAGCTGTCACGGGCCAACTGGACGGACCTCAAGTACCACGCGTTCACCAAGCAGGTGGTGAAGCTTCAGTACAAGAAGCCCGGCGGCGCCTACAGCACCGTGAAGACGGCGACCACGGACAGCAAGGGCCACCTCCGTGCGACGGTGAAGGCCGCCGCTTCGGGCAGCTGGCGCTGGGCGTTCCTCGGTACGACCACGACCATGAAGGTCGTCTCCACCGGCGACGCCGTCACGGTGAAGTGACCTCTCGGCGGGCCGGGAAACCGGCCCGTCAACGGGTCACAGCGCCTCGCACACCGCCTCGATCAGCGCGCACCCAGGGGCGCCAACGCCCTTGTGGCGAGCTGCACTTCGTGCCAGCCGGCCTGATCGAGCGGCCGGTCGTCGTCGAAGCGCTCGACGAGCGGGGAAGAGCTGCGCGCCGCGGCGACGAGCGAGACTCGAACACTCCTGGCCGAGATCGTGGAGCCGAACGCCCCCAGGTCAAGAGGGCGACTTTCAGACGGCTCCGGGGCGGTCGAACCGGAAGTACATCCACTTCTCGGGGTCCTTGAGCGGCTGGAACCCGGCCTTCGCATAGACGCCGTGGGCGTCGTCGGTCGCGAGGGTGAGCCTGCGGATGCCGGTCGGGGCGAGGTGGTCGCGCACGGCGGCGGCGAGCCGCGTCCCGAGCCCGTGGCCGCGGGCCGACCGGTCGACGTACACATCGCAGAGCCAGGCGAAGGTGACGCGGTCGGTCACGACCCGGGCGTAGCCGACCTGTTCTCCTGACGTGGTGTCGTACGCGCCGAAGTTGAGCGATCCGGCGATGGCCATATCCTGCACCTCGCGGGTACGTCCGAGCGCCCAGTAGGCGTCGGTGGAAAGCCAGTGGTGGATCCGGGCCGGGTCCAGCCGAGCCGGGTCGGACGAGATCTCGTAACGCTCCTGGAGGATGTCAGCCATGCCCGGAGGATAGGTCGCGGCGGCCGGGGGCGGCGAAGACTTTGTCGCAGGCGGTGCGCAGCCGTCGTACGCCCTCGGCGATCTCGCCCGCCCCGGCAACCGCGGCGAAGCTCAACCGCACCTGGGCGGACGCGGGTTCGGCGCAGTAGTACGGACGGCCCGGCGCGACCGCGACGCCCGCGCGCAGGGCGGCCGAGACCAACGCCGCCTCGCCGGGGCCGGCTTCGGAATCCGGCAGCCGCAGCCAGAGGCTGCCGCCGCCCGCGGGGATGCGCGGGAGCGCCAGGTCGGGCAGTTCGAGCCGCAGGGCGGTCGTCATGGCGGTCCGCCGGTTCTTCAGCTCCGTCGACACGGCACGCAGATGGTGACCCCAGGCCGGGGAGCCGACCAGTTCGAGCGCGGCTTCCTGGAGCGGGCGCGGGACGAAGAAGCTGTCGACGATCTGGATGGCCCGCAGCCGTTCCAGCACCGGCCCCCGGGCGGCCAGCGCACCCACCCGCAGGCTCGGCGAGGTGATCTTGGTGAGGGAGCAGACATGGACGACGACGCCGTCGGGGTCGTCGGCGGCGAGCGGCGCGGGCAGCGGGCCCGCGTCGTCGTGGACGAGACGGCGTGCGAAGTCGTCCTCGACGACGAACGCCCCCGCATCGCGGGCGATCCGGACGACCTCACGCCGGCGGTCCGGGGCGAGGACCGCGCCGGTCGGGTTCTGGAAGAGCGGCTGGCAGACGAAGACGCGAGCGCCCGTGGCGCCGAAGGCGGCGGCCAGCAGATCGGGGCGGACCCCGTCGGCGTCGACCGGAACCGGAACGGGACGCAGTCCGGTGGCACGGGCGGCCGCCAGCATGCCCGGGTAGGTGGGCGATTCGACGAGGACGGGGGCGCCGGGCGGGGCGAGGGCGCGCAGAGCGGTGGCCAGGGCGTTCTGGCCGCCCGCGGTGATGAGTACGTCGGCGGCGGTGAGCGCGGGTCCGATCTCGCGGGCGAACCAGGCACGGAGCTCGGTGAGCCCGTCGGTGGGCGGCCGGCCCCAGGCTCCGGGGCGGCGGCCGGCCCGGGCGAGGGCGGCGGCGAGCGCCCGTTCGGGCTGGAGCGAGGGGTGGAGGTAGCCGCCGTTCAGCTCGATGACGCCGGGCGGTGGTGCGGTGAGCGTGACCAGGACGCCGGACGCGTCGACGGTACGGGGCACGACCTCCGGTCCGCCGTCGCCGCTGAGGGAGACCTCCTGCCAGGAGGTGTCGCCGGGCGGGGGCACGTCGGCACGGGGCTCCGCCCGGAAGGCGCCGGAGCCGGGGCGGGTCACGACGAGCCCTTCGGCGGCGAGCTGCGCGATCGCCCGGGAGACAGTCACCGGACTGACTCGATATCGCTCCACGAGTGCCCGACTGGACGGCAGCTTCCCACCAGGTGAGTAGCGGTTCAGTTCACCTCGAAGGGAACTCACCAGTCCAGCCACGCTGCTACGCTCTTGCATGACAGCAAAGGATAGCGCTACCCGTCAGGTAGCGATAGCGGTTACTCGCCCTTCGGCAGCGGTTGCCTCATCGGCGGGCCGGAGCGGCACACTCCTCGCCGGGCTCGGCGTCGTCGCCTTCTCGCTGACCTTCCCGTCCACGGTCTGGGGACTGGAGAGTTTCGGCCCCTGGTCCCTGGTGACCCTGCGCAGCCTGCTCGCCGCACTGATCGCGGGCTCCGTGCTGCTTGCGGGACGGGTCCCGATGCCCGACCGCCGTCACCGGGGCGGACTCGCGGTCGTCGCGGGCGGTGTGGTGGTGGGGTTCCCGCTGCTGACCACGCTGGCCCTGCAGACCTCCACCTCCTCGCACGCGGCCGTGGTGGTGGGGCTGCTGCCGCTGACCACGGCAGTCCTCTCGTCACTGCGGACCGGGTCGCGTCCGCCGCGTACCTTCTGGATCGCGGCACTGGCCGGCGCGGCCGTGGTGATCGTGTTCACCGTGCAGCAGAGCGGCGGCGCGCTCTCCTCCGGCGATCTCTGTCTGTTCGGTGCGCTGCTGGTGTGCGCGGCGGGGTACACCGAGGGCGGCAGGCTGGCCGAGGTCATGCCGGGCTGGCAGGTGATCGGCTGGGCACTGGTCCTCGCGGCGCCGCTGATGGTGGCGGGCGCGGCGGTCGCGCTCTCCTTCGAGCCGGTGCGGCTGACCACGCACGGGGCCATCGGCCTGGTCTGGGTGGCGGCGGGTTCCACCTTTGTCGGCCTGTACGTCTGGTACCGCGGCATGGCGGAGATCGGGGTCCCCCGGGCGAGCCAGCTTCAGCTCGCGCAGCCGCTGCTGACTCTGGTGTGGTCGTTCCTGCTTCTCGGCGAGAAGGCCTCGGCGGCCGCACCGGTGGCGGCGGTGGCCGTGCTCGTCTGCATCGCGGCCACCCAGCGGGCGGGGGCGCGGCGCCAGGGGGTCTCCGTCGTGGCCCACGACGGCCCGGACGCACCTGCCATGGCAACCGGGGCCGCGACCGGTTCCCGCCCGGTCCGAAAAGAGCCACTGGTACGCCCGGTGCGCGGGCGGATCCGGTCATAGACTTGTCGACATGGACCGTCACCCGTGAGGAGGTCACTCCAGATGGAGGCACACGCGGGCGACCGGCTGCTGACGCACGGCAGGACCGTGGGGCAGCACGACCGGGTCGCAGAGATCCTCGAAGTGCTCGGGGAGAAGGGCGCTCCCCCGTACCGCGTCCGCTCCGAGGACGGACACGAACACCTGGTTTCGCCAGGTCCCGACACCATCGTCCAGCACACCGGAGTCCTGCACCGGAGCCCGGAGACCCCGTAGGTTCCCCGGGCACACGGCACCGCCCCGACCGCGCCACCCCTCGGTGCGCCCCCTCCGCCTCGGACCCCTCGGGTCAGCGGGGAGGGCGCACTCTGTTGCGGTAGTGGTCCGCCACGACGCGCGCCATCATGCCTGCCCGGTCGGCGACCACGTCCTTGCCCGAGAAGTAGACATGCCCGCGGACCTGGTCGTAGCGGGCGGCGAGGTCGATGTGGCGCGAGAGCTCGGCCGGGTCCTGCCAGGCGGCGGGCTGGGCGGGGTCACCGCCCTTGTAGAGCGCCTCGCCGACGAAGAGGTCGACACCCGTGCCCCGTACCACCGCGTCCCACCAGGGCAGCAGCTTGGCGTAGTCAGCGGCGGCGAAGCCGATGTTCCAGTAGATCTGCGGACAGATGTAGTCGATCCAGCCCTTCTTGACCCAACCGCGGGTGTCGGCATACAGGTCGTCGTAGGTCTGCACCCCTGCCCTGGTGTCCGAGCCGAGCGGGTCGGTGCCCGCGTTGCGCCAGACACCGAACGGACTGATCCCGAACTGGACGTGCTTCTTGATCTTCTTGATCCCCGCGGACATCTCGCGGACCAGCTTGTCGGTGTTGTCGCGGCGCCAGGCGGCCTTGTCCGGGAAGCCCGCGCCGTACTTCGCGTAGGTGGCGTCGTCGGCGAAGACCTGTCCGGCGACCGGGTACGGGTAGAAGTAGTCGTCCCAGTGGACGGCATCGATGTCGTAGCGGCGGACCGCGTCGAGCATGGCGTTCTGGACGAAGCGGCGCACCTCGGGCAGTCCGGGGTTGTAGTAGAGCTTTCCGCCGTACGGCAGGACCCAGTCGGGGTGCAGCCGCGCCGGGTGGGTGGGGACCAGCCGGGACGGGTCCGTGTGGTTGGCGACCCGGTACGGGTTGAACCAGGCGTGCAGTTCCAGGCCGCGGCGGTGCGCCTCGCGGACGGCAGTGCCCAGCGGGTCCCAGCCGGGGTTCTTCCCCTGGACGCCGGTGAGGTACTGGGCCCACGGCTCGTAGGAGGACGGCCACAGGGCGTCGGCGGTCGGCCGGACCTGCAGGACGACGGCGTTCAGCCGCCGGGCGACGGCCTCGTCGAGGTACGCGATCAGCTCGGCCCGCTGCGCCGCCGCCGTCAGACCGGGCGCCGAGGGCCAGTCGATGTTGGCGACGGTGGCGACCCACATACCGCGCATCTCGCGCCGGGCGACGCGCGGGAGGTCCACACCCGGCCCGGGCAACGCACCCGCCCCGGACAGAGCCGGCACGTCCCGTGGTACGGCGACGGCCTCGGCCGCACCCGCGACCGAGGTCATCATCCCCGCGACCACCCCGGCCGCACCCGCCACAAAGCCCCTTCGAGCCATTTGCCGCATTTCGTTGCACCTGCCGTCTCTGTGTCCTCGTCCGTCACCCCGGCATCGGGGGTAACGCAGAGCATGCCCGCCCCGGCCCGTCGTGACCCGTAAGCCGCGGAGTAACGTCGGGGGGTCGAGGCGGGGACCGGAATCAGACGGGAGCCCGCCGAACGGAGACCAGCGAAAGGCACGAGGTGACGGACTCTATGGCCGACATTGCACGCGTCGGAGTGGTGGGCTGTGGCCAAATGGGCGCAGGCATCGCGGAGGTGTGCGCCCGCAGCGGACTCGACGTCATGGTGGCCGAGACCACCGGCGAGGCGCTGGAGATCGGTCGCACCAGGCTCCACAACTCCCTCTCGAAGGCCGCCGAACGCGGGAAGATCACCGAGGAGGAGCGCGACGAGACACTCAACCGCCTCAGCTTCACCACCGACCTCGGCGAGTTCGCCGACCGCGATCTCGTGATCGAGGCCGTCGTGGAGAACGAGCAGGTCAAGACCGAGATCTTCCAGGTGCTCGACCAGGTGGTGACCCGGCAGGACGCGATTCTCGCCTCCAACACCTCCTCCATCCCGCTGGTGAAGCTGGCTGTGGCGACCTCCCGCCCGGACCAGGTCATCGGCATCCACTTCTTCAACCCGGCCCCGGTGCAGAAGCTCGTCGAGCTGATCCCCGCGCTGACCACGTCCGACGAGACGGTCCGGCGGTCCGAGGCACTGGTGCAGGACGTGCTGGGCAAGCATCCGATCCGCGCCCAGGACCGCTCCGGCTTCGTCGTCAACGCTCTGCTGATCCCGTATCTCCTCTCCGCGATCCGGATGTTCGAGTCGGGTATCGCCAGCCGCGAGGACATCGACAACGGTATGGAGCTCGGCTGCGCCCACCCGATGGGCCCGCTGAAGCTCTCCGACCTCATCGGCCTGGACACCGTGGCCTCGGTCGCCGACTCGATGTACGCCGAGTTCAAGGAACCGCTGTACGCCGCTCCCCCGCTGCTCCAGCGCATGGTCGACGCGGGCCGGCTCGGCCGCAAGACGGGCTCGGGCTTCTACCCGTACTCCTGACCTGCCGGTCGTCGTACCGCCTGCGGGGCCGGCCGGGGATGTCCCGGCCGGCCCCGATCGCGTGTGCTGCACGCCTCACCCGATCCGTAAGTGATGGAGCATCAGCAGCCCGGCCACCATGTTGGCGGCCGGGATCTCGCCCCGGGCGATCATGTCGGGTACCAGCTTGAGCGGGATCCATTCGCGGCGCGACGACTCGAAATCGTCCTGCGGGGGGCCGGTCCAGGTCGCCTCCTCGGCCCAGTAGAGGTGGTGCCGGGCGTCGGTGAGGCCGTTCGACGGCTCCACGGTCAGCAGCGGCCGCAGCGGGCCCGGGCGCCAGCCGGTCTCCTCCTCCATCTCCCGGGCGGCCGCTGCCTCGATGTCCTCGCCGTCCTCGACCACACCGGCGGCGAGCTCCCAGCCCCAGCTGTCGGTGATGAACCGGTGCCGCCACAGCAGCAGTACCTCGTTGGCCTCGTTGACGACGGTCGCCGCGGCGACGGCCCGGAGCCGGACGAGGTAGTGGTCGAGGTGACGGCCGTCGGGAAGAACGACATCCGCCAGATTGACCCGGAACCAGCGGTTCTCATACACAGTTTGTTCGTTCAGATTCGTCCACTGCACAGTTCTGCCACCTTCCGACACGTTGGTGGCAACATGGCAGCAGGAGCAGCGCCGGAGGGGAACGTTCCCGGCGTACGTCCCGTACCCTCACAGCGGTACGCGCAACGCCCCGTCGATCAGCTCGACGGCCTCCTCCGCGTCGGCGCAGCCGCTCCCGATCAGATCCTCGCGCACCGCCCGCAGCCGGTCCCGCAGCCGCTGCGACTCCATCCCCCGGGCCCGTTCCGCCATCTCCGCGGCCGTGCCCGCCGCCCGGTCCGCCTCCCCCTGCCGCAGCTCGATGTGGGTCAGCATGGCCAGCCGGTGCACCCGGCCCCGGTCGTGCGCCGGGGTACTGACCGCCGCCGCGGCGTGCTCCCGAGCCGCCGGCAGATCGCCGAGGCTGAGCAGGGCCTCCGCCACCTGCACATTGACCAGGCCCGGTTCGACGTACCCCGTCTCGTCGGGTTCATGGCCGGGGCGGATGCGCTCGGCATCGGACTCGGCTCGCCGGATGCACTCCAGGGCGCTGCGGCCGTCGCCGAGGTGTGCGTACGCCTTCGCCTGCATCGCGTACAGATCGGCCGCCAGCGCCGGCGTGATGTGCCGTCCCGCCGCCCGCAGCGCCGCCTCCGCGAAGGCGACGGACTGCCGGTAATCGGCGAGGAACAGCGACTGGTTGACCAGCAGGGCGATCACATACCCGCCGAGCCCCCGGTCCCCGCTCGCCTTGGCCAGCCGCAGCGCCTGGTAGAAGTAGCGCTGGGCGAGACCGTGCGCGTCGGAGTCGTACGCGCAGATGCCCGCGACGGCCACCAGCCCGCCGGTCGCCCGGTGCAGCCGGCGGCCGGTCGCGTCGCTGTAACCGCCGCGCAGCAGCGGGGCGGTCTCGGCGTTGAGGAAACCGACGATGCGGGAACGCGTCGCGATGCCGCCGGCCCTGCGGTACATCAGTTCGTAATGGGTGCGGGCGGCACGCAGCATCGCTATGTCGGCCATGCCGACGCGTATCGGACCGGCGCGGGAGACGTCGGCGTCCTCGGGCGGGTTCTCCCACTCCCACACGGGCATCACCGCTGTCGTACCGGTGACCGTGGCCGCGGCGAGGACGTGCGGGCGCTGCTGTTCGTCCGAGCGCCACAACGCGGTGGCCCGCTCGACGAAGCCGGTGAGCGCCGAGCCCGGCACGACCGCGCCCCCGCCGCCGCGGGTCGCCATGCCGATGTCGCCGAGGGAGACCGGTCGGCGCAGCCGGTCGCCGAGCACCTCGCAGATCAGGTCGGGCGCCTGTCCGCGGGGCCGCTGGCCCTTCAACCAGCGGGCCACGGCCGTGTGTTCGTACCGCAGGGACAGTCCGCGGGCACGCCCGGCCTGATTGATGTGCGCGGCAAGACCTGCCCGGGAGACGCCCGCCTCGTCGATGAGGGCTTCGAGCAGGATGTTGGGCTCCATTGCCCCTCCTAAGGCCTGTCGCCCCAGTGGAGCACGTTTCACACGGGGTGTGAACGGAATGCCCGAACCGTCCCGCCGCGCACTCTGGTGCGCCGGGGTACGAATCGGTTGAATCAGTCGCCTCGCAAGAGGCGGCCGGGTCGTCTGCTCCCCCTCGTACAGTTGACGGCCCGCACCCGCGTCGTTCGCTCTGCCGACCTGCCCGACACTCCATGGCAGCGCGGACGACGCAGGATCGCACGACCCACTGCCCACTGATCGGAGGGTGGCTGCGGGGTCGGACCGGAACCGGGTTCCCCCGGGCCGGGCCGGGGCCCGCGTGCGGTCCCCCGCCGCTCGGCGAGCACAGAAGGAGGGGGCGTATCCGGTAGCCGGATACGCCCCCTCCTCACCTTCTGCGGCCGGTTCGGCCTCGATGGCCGGTCGCCGTCGGCGCGCTACGCGCCGCGCAGCACCGCGCCCGTCCGCTCCGCGGCCAGCGCGACCGCCGCGTCGCGGGCGGCCGTGGCCTCGTCGACGGTCAGGGTGCGGTCCGGCGCACGGAACCGCAGCGCGTACGCCAGGGACTTCCTGCCCTCGCCGATCTGCTCGCCGGTGAACACGTCGAACAGCCGCAGCGATTCGAGGAGTTCACCCGCGCCCTCCCGCAGCGCCTGCTCCACGTCGGCGGCGGGCACGTCCTGCGCCACGATCAGCGCGACGTCCTGGGTCGCCACCGGGAAGGTGGAGATCCGAGGCGCCTGGAGCGCGCCGTCGACGGCCTGCTCCAGGAGGTCGAGGTCGATCTCCATGGCGCAGGTCCGCTCCGGCAGGTGGAGCTCCTTGATGACGCCCGGGTGCAGCTCACCGGCGTGCCCGACGAGGGCCTCCGCGTCGTTCGCCGTGACGAACAGCGCGGCGCAGCGGCCGGGGTGCCACGGCGCGTGCTGGTCGTTCCGGACGATGAGCTCGACACCCGCCTCGCGGGCGATGGCACGAGCGGCCTCGATGGAGTCCGCCCAGTCCACCGGGCGGCCCTTGCCCCACCAGCCGGCCTGCTCGCGGGCGCCCGCGAGGACGACGGCGGCGCGGCGCGGCTGATGCGGCAGCGCCGCGTTCAGCCCGGCGATCTGCTCGTCGCCGGGACGGCGGTCGACGGGCAGCCGTACGGCCGCGGTCTCCTCGCCGGTCGGCCGGAAGACCAGCCCCGTCTCGAAGAGCGCCAGGTCGTGGCTGCCGCGGCCGTCGTTGCGCCGCAGTGCGCCGAGGAGGCCCGGCAGCAGCGTGGTGCGCAGCGCCGGCTCCTCGTCGGAGAGCGGGTTGACGAGCTTGACCGTACGGCGGCGGGCGTCGTCGGCGTCGAACCCGAGCTGGTCCAGCACCGCGTCGCCGATGAACGGGTAGTTCAGCGCCTCGACATAGCCGGCTCCGGCGAGTGCCCGGCCGACCCTGCGGTGCAGCCGCTGGCGGTCGGTGAGCCCGCGCCCGGACGGCGGCGTCGGCAGTGTCGACGGGAGGTTCTCGTAGCCCTCCAGCCGGATGACCTCTTCGGCGAGGTCGTTCGGCTCGCTCAGGTCGGGCCGCCAGGACGGCACGGTGACGAGGAGCTCGTCCTGCCCGGAGACGTCGCAGCCGACCTGCTGGAGGCGGCGTACGACGGTCTCGCGGCCGTACACGACACCGGCCACCCGATCGGGGTGGTCCGCGGGCATCACGATGGTGCGGGGCGCGGACGGAGCGGTGACCTCGGTGACGCCGGCCTCGGCGGTGCCGCCCGCGAGCAGCACCAGCAGGTCGACGGTGCGCTGCGCGGCGGCGGCCGCGGCCTGCGGGTCGGCGCCGCGCTCGAAGCGCTTGGACGCCTCGGAGGACAGCCTGTGGCGGCGTGCGGTCCGGGCGATCGAGATCGCGTCGAAGTGCGCGGCCTCGATGACGACCTCGGTGCTGGTGTTCTCACCGCTCCGGGCGTCGGCGATCTCGGTGTTGGCGCCACCCATGACCCCCGCGAGACCGATCGGCCCGCGGTTGTCGGTGATGACCAGGTCCTCGGCGTCCAGGACGCGGACCGTGCCGTCGAGCGTGGTGAGCTTCTCGCCCTGCTGGGCGCGGCGCACCCCGATCGGCCCGTCGATACGGGTGCGGTCGTAGGCGTGCAGCGGCTGGCCGAGCTCCAGCATCACGTAGTTGGTGATGTCGACGGTGAGCGAGATCGGTCGCATCCCGGCCTTCTGCAGCCGGCGCTGCATCCAGATCGGGGAACGCGCCTCGGGATCCAGGCCGACGACGGTGCGCGCGGTGAACCGGTCGCAGCCGAACGGGTCGGCCACCTTCACCGGGTAGCCGAAGGCGTTCGGCGCGGGCACGTCGAGGAGAGCCGGGTCGCGCAGCGGCAGCCCGTACGCGATGGCGGTCTCACGGGCGACACCGCGCATCGAGAGACAGTAGCCGCGGTCAGGGGTGACGGCGATGTCCAGGACCTCGTCGACGAGCTGGAGGAGCTCGATCGCGTCCGTGCCGACCTCGTGCTCCGGCGACAGCACGATGATGCCGTGCGTGCCGTCGTCGCCCATGCCGAGCTCATCGGTGGAGCAGATCATGCCGTGCGAGGTCCGGCCGTACGTCTTGCGCGCGGCGATCGCGAAGTCGCCGGGCAGCACGGCTCCGGGGAGGACCACGACGACCTTGTCGCCCACGGCGAAGTTACGGGCTCCGCAGACGATCTCCTGCGGCTCACCGGTGCCGTTGGCGGAGCCGACGTCGACGGTGCAGAAGCGGATGGGCTTCTTGAAGCCCTCCAGCTCCTCGATGGTCAGTACCTGTCCGACGACCAGGGGGCCCTTGAGGCCGGCGCCGACGTGCTCGACGGTCTCGACCTCCAGCCCCACGGCGACGAGCTTGGCCTGTACGTCACGGCCGGTCTCCGTCGCCGGCAGGTCGACGTACTCCCGCAGCCAGGAAAGCGGGACCCGCATCAGATCTCCATCCCGAACGGCCGGGTGAACCGGACGTCACCCTCGACCATGTCTCGCATGTCTTCGACGTTGTGGCGGAACATCAGCATCCGTTCGATGCCGAACCCGAAGGCGAATCCGCTGTACTTCTGGGGGTCGACGCCGCAGGCGATCAACACCTTGGGGTTGACCATGCCGCAGCCGCCGAGCTCGATCCAGCCCTCGCTGCCGCAGGTGCGGCAGGGGCGGTCCGGGTTGCCGACGGACGTGCCGCGGCAGACGTAGCAGACCATGTCCATCTCGGCGGACGGCTCGGTGAACGGGAAGAAGTTCGGCCGAAGCCGGGTCTTCATCTCCGGGCCGAAAAGCGCCTGGACCATGTGGTCGAGGGTGCCCTTGAGGTCCGCCATGGTGAGGCCCTCGTCGACGGCGAGCAGCTCGATCTGGTGGAAGACCGGGGTGTGAGTCGCGTCGAGCTCGTCGGTGCGGTAGACCCGCCCGGGGCAGACGACGTAAACGGGCGGCTCGCGGTCGAGCAGGGTGCGGGCCTGGACCGGCGAGGTGTGCGTACGCAGCACGATGCCGGACTCGTCGCCCGTGGTCGGCTTCCCGTCGGGCGTGGTGCCCTGGACGAAGAAGGTGTCCTGCATCTGCCGGGCCGGGTGGTCGGGCACGAAGTTCAGCGCGTCGAAGTTGAACCACTCCGCCTCGACCTCGGGGCCCTCCGCGATCTCGTAGCCCATGGCCACGAAGACGTCCGCGACGCGCTCCATGATGGTCGTCAGGGGGTGGCGGGCGCCGGCCGGGGTGCGGTCGTACGGCAGCGTGACGTCCACCGCCTCCTCCACCAGCACACGGGCGTCCCGCTCGGCCTCCAGCTCCGCCTGACGCGCGGCAAGGGCCTTGCTCACGGCGCCGCGGGCCTGGCCCACACGCTTGCCCGCCTCGGCCTTGGCCTGCGGCGGCAGTGCGCCGATCTCCCGGTTGGCGAGGGACAGGGGCGAGGTACCACCGGTGTGCGCGGTCTTCGCCTGGGCGAGCGCGTCGAGGTCGCCCGCGGCGGCGAAGGCGGCGAACGCCTCGTCCCGCATGCGCTCGATCTCTTCCGGTTTCAGTGCCTCGACCTCGACTGGGTCGTACGACTTGTTCGGTGCCGACATCTCTTCCCGTGCTTCCGATTGGCTGGTACTGCTCTGAACCGGGGACACCCCGGACCCCGCGGCCCCGCTCGACGACTGGAGGACGCAAAGGTGCCAAAGGTCGAGTCTAAAGGCCACGAGGGGTGGAGAAAGCCCGCGGGCTGCTCAGGCCCTCCCGTCGCCCGCCACCGCCCTGCCGGATTGCCTCGCGGACGCTCCTATTTCAGATAGGCCGGAGCCCCCACGGGCAGAATAAATCGGAATTCTGCGCCGCCGCCGGGGCCGCGGCCGACCGTGATCGTGCCGCCGTGCGCCTCGACGATGCCCTTGACGATGTAGAGGCCCAGCCCCGTACCGCCGCGCTTGCTCCCCCGCCAGAAGCGGGTGAAGACGCGGCCCATCGACTCCTCGGGAATGCCGGGGCCTTCGTCGCTCACGGTGACGGCTGTTCCCTTCTCGTCGCTCTTCGCGGGTGCGGGGGCGACTTCAATGGTGACGGTTCCCTCGCCGTGGCGCACCGCGTTTTCCAGCAGGTTGCCGAGGACCTGGTCGACCTTGTCCGGGTCGGCCCACACTGCGGGCAGCGGCTGCCGGGTGCGGACGAGGAAGCGGTCGGGCGCCTGGCCGCTCGCGGTGAGGGCCTGGACGTGGCGTTCCACGGCGGCGGAGAGGTCGACCGGCTGGCGGCGCAGCTCCAGGCGGCCGGAGTCGATCCGGGAGATGTCGAGCAGCTCGGCGATGAGCCGGGTGACGCGGTTGGCGTCGGCGTCGACGGTCTCCAGCATCAGGCGCTTCTGGTCGTCGGTGAACCGTTCCCACTTGGCCAGCAGCGTCGCGGTGAAGCCCTTGACGGAGGTCAGCGGGGAGCGCAGTTCGTGGGCGACGATCGCGATCAGTTCGGCGTGGCTGCGCTCGGTGCGGCGACGGGCCTCGGTGCCGCGCAGACTGATCACCAGCCGGCGTACCGGACCGGTCGGGTACTCACGGACGTAACGGGCGGCGACCAGGACCTCGCGGCCGCCTGGGAGCAGCAGGTTTCGCTCGGGCTGGCCGACCCGGGTGGCGAGGCCGCCGTACGGATCGGTCAGGGCCCACCAGCGTCGGCCCTTGAGGTCCTCCAGCGGCAGTACGTGCTCCAGCGGGCGGCCGAGTGCGGCGGCCCCGGGTACGGCGGTGATCCGGGCGGCCGCCGCGTTGAAGCAGATGACCCGGCCTGTCCTGTCCGCGATGACGAGTCCGTCGGGAAAGTCGTCCGGGTCGATGCCGGATGCGACGGTGTCCTCCGCGGGGCCGGTGCCCTCACCGTCCGCCGGGGCGCTCTCACCGTCCGGACCCCGGTCGGCGCGCACGTCGGCCGCGTGTGTCTCGCGCGGCCTGCTCATGCCGACAGACATATTCCCGTACCCCACCTCTCGAACCGGTGCAGTGGGCCCCCGAGTTCGCCACCCTACTAGTCGTCGGTGACGGAGCGACACCCTGTGGGGGCGCACTGCTGAGGTGCGCCGGTCGGCGGGGTACGGGGGCGGTCAGCCGGCGGTACGGCGGGGGCGCTGGGCGCGGGCCGAGGCGTACAGGCAGACCGCCGCCGCGGTGGCGAGGTTGAGGCTCTCCGCCTTGCCGTGGATCGGCACCCGGACGACGGCATCGGCCAGCGCCCGGGTCTCCTCGGGCAGCCCCCACGCCTCGTTGCCGAAGACCCAGGCGGTGGGACCGCCCATGGTGCCCGCGTCGAGCTCGTCGTCGAGGTCGTCGTCGCCCGCGCCGTCGGCGGCGAGGATCCGTACTCCCGCGTCCCGCAGCCCCTGGACGGCCTGCTCGACCGGTACGCCCACGACGACCGGCAGATGGAAGAGCGAGCCGACCGAGGCACGCACGGACTTGGGGTTGTACAGGTCGACGGAGGCGTCGGTGAGGACGACGGCGTCGGCGCCCGCGGCGTCGGCGCAGCGCAGCACCGTACCGGCGTTCCCGGGGTCGCGTACGTGCGCAAGGACGGCGACCAGGCTGGGCTTCGCGGCGAGGACGGACTCGAACGGCGAGTCGAGGAACCGGCAGACGCCGATGAGTCCCTGCGGGGTGACGGTCTGCGACACATCGGCGAGCGTGTCGCCGTCCGCGAGGTGCACCCGGGCGCCGGCCGCGTGGGCGGCGTCGATGATGTCGGCGTACCGCTCGGCCGCCTCGACGGTGGCGAAGAGCTCAAGCAGGGTCGGCTCGCCGTCACTGCCGCGGTGCCCGGCGGCCTCGCGCACGGCCTGCGGCCCCTCGGCGATGAACCGTCGCTCCTTGCCCCGGAAATTGCGGCGGGCGAGGCGCCGGGCGGCGGCGACGCGCGGCGACCGCGGGGAGATCAGTTCGGGGGTGGCCATGGTCGGCAGCGGGCCTCTCTGCGTGCGGAGGTACGGAACAAGGGGTCCAACGCACCGGACCCGCAGACGACGAGCGCCTGCGGGTCCGGCTCAAAAGCCAAGAAGTGTGCCCTGGATCAGGCGGCCTTCGGGGCGTTGACGTCACTCGGGAGAGCCTTCTGGGCAACCTCGACGAGAGCGGCGAACGCGTTGGCGTCGTTGACCGCGAGCTCGGCCAGGATCTTGCGGTCCACCTCGATGTTGGCGGCCTTCAGACCCTGGATGAGGCGGTTGTACGTCATGCCGTTCTGGCGGGCAGCGGCGTTGATGCGCTGGATCCACAGCTGACGGAAGTCGCCCTTGCGCTTCTTGCGGTCGTTGTAGTTGTAGACCAGGGAGTGGGTGACCTGCTCCTTGGCCTTGCGGTACAGGCGCGAGCGCTGACCGCGGTAACCGCTGGCGGCCTCGAGGATTGCCCGGCGCTTCTTGTGGGCGTTGACTGCCCGCTTGACGCGTGCCACTTGTTAACTCCTTGTAGCGGGGCCGTGGTTGGACTCACACGGCCCGGAAACGAATTGGTCCCGGTGTGATCGAGGTCGCGCCCCCGGATTCACCGGGGGCCGAACCTCACTTGCCGAGAAGCTTCTTGATCTTCTTGGCGTCGGCCGGAGCCACGACGACCGTGCCGGTCAGCGAGCGGGTCTTCTTGGACGACTTGTGCTCGAGCAGGTGGCGCTTGCCGGCCTTCTCGCGGAGCACCTTGCCGGAGCCGGTGATCTTGAATCGCTTGCTGGCACCGCTGTGCGTCTTGTTCTTCGGCATCGCGCCGTTCTCTCCTCGTAAGTGGCGCCCCTCGCGGTGCAGGCACCGGACAGCAGGGGCGTCAGATCTTGGTGGGGATCCCGAGGGGACCCGGGGCCGCCTGGATGGCGCCCCCTGAGGTCACGCCTCGGAAGGTGTCTCGGCCGAAGCCTCGGGCTGCGCCTCGGCCGGAGCCTGGGCAGCCTCTTCCGCAGCAGCCTCGGCGTCCGGGGTGGAACCCTGACGCCCCGCCTTGCGGGCGGCCTGGGCCTCACGGGCCTCGGCCATGGCTTCGGTCTTCTTCTTGTGCGGGCCCAGAACCATGATCATGTTCCGGCCGTCCTGCTTCGGGTTCGACTCGATGAAGCCGAGTTCCTCGACATCCGAAGCGAGACGCTGGAGCAGACGGAAGCCCAGCTCAGGGCGGGACTGCTCACGACCACGGAACATGATCGTGATCTTGACCTTGTCGCCCTGCTTGAGGAACCGGACGACGTGACCCTTCTTGGTGTCATAGTCGTGCGGGTCGATCTTCGGCCGGAGCTTCATCTCCTTGATGACCGTGTGCGCCTGGTTCTTGCGCGCCTCACGGGCCTTCATGGCCGACTCGTACTTGAACTTCCCGTAGTCCATGAGCTTGCACACGGGCGGACGGGCGGTCGCCGCCACCTCGACCAGGTCGAGGTCGTACTCCTGTGCGAGTTCCAGGGCCTTGGCAAGCGGAACAATCCCGACCTGCTCGCCGCTGGGACCGACAAGTCGCACCTCGGGAACGCGAATCCGGTCGTTAATGCGGGGCTCGGCGCTGATGGATCCTCCTCGGTAGCACCACGCGGCCGCCTGGCGGACAGCCACGTAACGTCTGTTTCGTGAGACCAACCGCACCAGTGCATGAAAAATGCCCCGGACGGGACGCAGGCGGGGCTCCTGGAAAACCGGAACACCGCCGCGGCCAACCGCGGGGCTATCGGGCGGCTCCATCGTCCGTACGGAACGATGGGCGCCACCTGACCGGTGACCTGCCGTCCCGGAGGATGGTCAGGTGGGAGATCGGAGCCTCCACTTGCGGGCCGGGCTCATAGCTGCCCAGCCGGTCGTTACACCAGGTTAGCAGCTCGCCAAGGCGGGCGCTAACCGACTGCCGCAGCCCACTCCCGCAGACGGAGCCGGGCCGGCGTGGGCCTATCGTATGGCGCATGAGCGACGCGACCCCCAGCAGTGAAACCCCCGGCTTCGACGACATGACCCGCGACATCGCCGAGGTCCCCGCGGTCGAGGTGATCGTGACGGTCGCCGTCAACCTGATGAGCGCGGCCGCCGTGAAGCTCGGCCTCACCGAGGACGGCGACAAGCACAAGGACCTCGACGAGGCCCGCAAGCTGGTCCACGCGCTGGCCGGCCTGCTGGACGCGAGCGCCACGGAGATCAGCTCGTTCCACGCGGCGCCGCTGCGGGACGGACTGAAGTCGCTGCAGCTGGCGTTCCGCGAGGCCTCGCTGGTACCGGACGAGCCGGGCCAGGGCCCCGGCGAGAAGTACACCGGCCCCGTCTTCGGCTGAGCCACCGTCCCTCTCGTTCCCTCCGTACGACCGTGAGCCCCTGCCCGCGTCCGGGCAGGGGCTCACTGCATCTCCGCGTCACGCCCAGCTGAACTCCGCACACCCCGGGGCGGGGTGGGCCGGTCGGTCTCAGTGATCAGCGTGTGAAGAGGGGCTCACCGGGCGCGACCGTGTCGGCCGGAAGGAGCGCGAGGTCCAGGCCCCGCACCAGGCGTGCCCGCAGGACCTCGTCGGCGGCGAGCGATTCCGCAACCCGGCGGGCCGTCTCGGCGGGGGCCGCTTCGGGCGCCAGGACCAGGGCGAGAGTGCCGCCCGACCGTCCCGGGACGAGGTGGGCGCGGAGCACGGCGGGCTCGGCGGCGACCGCGTCGCGTACCGCGGAGGTGACCGCCGGGTCGTCCAGCGGGTCGGCGCTGGTACGGCCCTCGGCAAGGGCGAGCAGCGCGGAGCCGGTCAGTTCGTACGCCACGGGACCGGCGAGGTCGAGCACGACCGTGTCCGCCTTCTCGTGTGCGGCCGCCTGCAGCGCCTGGTGCAGGGGTACGGCGACGGGGCGGGCCTTCGGGTCCCAGCGGGCCAGCGAGGCGGTGGAGGTGAAAGCGGGCAGTGCGCGACGGTCTCCGGCCTGGAGGGTGGGGACGGCCATGTCACTCGTCTTCTCGCGGCGCAGCCCGCCCACCCGTCGCCCACCACCCTTGCCGGGCGCTTCGCGACTGTCCTCCTCGTCCTGCTCCACCTCTCCGAGGACGGCGACGACGGGGACCAGGAGCCTGGTTCCCTTCAGCGCTTCGAGGACCGGGCCGACGGCCGTCCGGTCCTCGGCCCAGGCGGCGAGCGCCGCGGTGAGTGCGGGGTCGGCCGTGCCGTCGTCGTCGGAGTAACCGGGGTCCGGAATGTTCTTCATCGCCACAGGGCGAGCGTAGTCGGTGCGGTTTCTCACGATGCCCTCAGGTGCGCCACAGCCCGCTGCCAGGTCCTCTTCCCAGCGTCCGCTCCATGTCCCTGCCGATGCCGATGCCGGGGGTGCGCACGTCCGTGCTGTCCGCCGCTATGACGGCCGTGGTCCTGCCGGCAGGTTCGGCCGCGGGAGGCATGTATCTGATGGGCCGGCCCTCGGATGCGGCGCCCCGTCCCGTCGCCTCCGTATCGTCGACGGCGCCCGCGTCGTCGGCCACGGACTCACCGGCTCCGACGCCGCCGGGCCCGGTGGTGACGAGCAAGGAGCCCCAGGTGGATCTCGACGCGGAGCTGGCAGCGGTGGTGGCGCCGCTGACCGGTGACTCCACCATGTCGGCCGCGGTGCTGGACACCGGCAGCGGCGCCGGCGCGGTGTACGGGAAGCGGATGTACGCCACCGCGAGCATCGTGAAGGTCGACATCCTCGCGGCACTGCTGCTCCAGGCCCAGGACGACGAGCGGAAGCTCACCGGCTACGAGCGCAGCCGGGCCGTCACCATGATCGAGAACAGTGACAACGACGCCGCGACCTCGCTGATGCGGGCGATCGGCGGGGCCGCCGGACTCGACGCAGCCAACGAGCGGTTCGGTCTGACGCGTACGACCGCCGCCCAGGCCTGGGGACTGACACAGACGACGTCGGCGGATCAGCTGAAGCTGCTGCAGACGGTGTTCGGTACGGACTCGAAGCTGACCGGGGCCTCCCGTACGTATCTGCAGGGGCTGATGCGCCACGTGGCGGCCGACCAGCACTGGGGGGTGTCGGCGGCGGGCAGCGACTGGGCGCTGAAGAACGGCTGGATGCCGCGGAGCGCCACCGGGCTGTGGGACATCAACAGCATCGGGCGGGTGAAGGCCGACGGGCACACGTATCTGGTGGCGGTGCTCTCCGCCGAGCAGCCGACGAAGGAGACGGGCATCGAGCGGGTGGAGTCGGTCGCGAAGGCCGCGGTGAGGGTGCTCGACGAGGCGCGGTGAGCGCGCCCCGGCTCTGCTTCAGCGGCGCACGGAGGACTTCCTGCCGCGCCACAGCAGTACGGCCAGCGCCAGCAGTACGGCTCCGAGGCCGCCCGCGACCGGGGCGAGCCAGCCGACGGGAGCTTCGCCCTTGTGCCGCGAGGTGGGGCCCGGACCGAAGTACCGGCTGCTGTAGCCGGCCTTCGCGGAGTCGGCGGACGCGGCCGAATCGGCTTTGATCCCGGCCGGGCGGAGCGCGCCGCCCGCCTTGATCGCGGCTGCCGGGTCGACGATGCCGTAGCCCCGGGAGTCGTCGCGGCCGCCCTCGGGTGAGTCGCGCGCGGTGTCCATGAGGAGCTTCTTGACCTGGGCGGGCGACAGCCCCGGGTGTGCGGCCCGGACCAGCGCGACCGCGCCGGAGACGAACGCCGAGGCGGCCGAGGTTCCCCACTCGATGTAGTAGTGACGGTCGGGGGACGGGACGACGATGTCGACGCCGGGGGCGCTGACAGTGGCGTACCAGCGGCGGGTGGAGAACGCCGCGTGCGAGCCGTACCGGTCGACGGCGGCGACCGCGATCACACCGGGGTAGGCGGCGGGATACGAGATGTGGTCGCCCTTCTCGCCCCCGTTGCCCGCCGACGCGACGACGACGGCACCCTTCTTCAGCGCGTACTGGATGGCGGCGTCCTCACCGCCCTCGGGGTGCGCGGACTCGCTGTCGTCGCCGAGGGAGAGGTTGATGACGTCGGCGCCGTGGTCGGCGGCCCAGCGGATGCCGTCGGCCAGGGCCGTACCGCGGGACTCGCGGGCCTTGGCGCGGGACGGGTCGGAGGCTTCGAGGATCACCCTGACCGGAAGGATCTTCGCCTCGGGGGCGATGCCGAGCACCCCGTCGCCGCGGCCGATGCCGTGACCGCGGCCCGCGATGATGCCGGCCATCGCGGTGCCGTGCCGGGCCCAGGAACGGTCGCCGCGCCCCGCGCCGAAACCGATCATGTCCTTGCCGGGCAGCACCTGGCCCGCCAAGTCGGGGAGGCTGCCGTCGACCCCGGTGTCGACGACGGCGACGGTGACCCCCTTGCCCCTGGTGGTCTGCCAGGCCCGGTCGGTGTGGAGCGCCTGGAGGCCCCACTGCTGGGGCCGGATCGTGTCCGCGCGGGCGGGAACGGCGGGCAGCAGCGCGAACGCGGTGGCGGCGCAGACCGCGCCGAGTGCGCGGCGGTGAGGGCGTCGGCTGCTCATCGCGGCTTCTCCGAGAGGTCGGTGACGGTCCGGCGCAGCCCGCGCTCGATCCGGTCGGCGATGCCCTTGGCCTCATGACCGAGACCGGCTTGCGCCACGGCCGCCGTGGAGTCCGCGGCCAGCGCCTTGGCGACGGGCTGCGGATGGGTGACCGTACGCCCGTCGGCGAAGCCGGAGACGGCGAACACGACGACCGGTACCTCGGTCAGCACATGGACGGTCCAGGTGGCGCGCTGTCCGTCGCCGAACCCGGCGGCAGCAGTGTCCTTGACGGCGTACGTACGGGGCATGAGGTCGGTGCGGATGTCGAGGTGCTGGTCGGTGAAGCGAGTGCTCAGCGCCCTCATCTCGTCCGTTCCGCCCTCGGTGAAGACCATGCCGACCGTGGTGACGCTGCTCGACGTGGCGTCGGCGTACGTGGCTCGCAGCAGCCGTTCGCAGCCGACCGGTCGGAGCGTCTTGAGGAGCAGGGGGTCGAGCCCGCTCGTGCAGCCGCTGTCCGGGGCGACGCCGATCCGGGTCCAGACCCGGTCCGCACCGCCGGGACCCGCGCCTTCGCCCTTGAGGGTGCGCGGGAAAAGGGTGTCCACGGGGATGTCACGCCAGGCGGTGCGGCCGGTGACGTAGGGGTCACGGGCAACGGGATCGGCAGAGGACTCGCTGGTGAGATAGGCCCCGGTGACGGCGCCGCCGATCAGCCCGAGCCCGAGCACGACACAGGCCGCCGCGGCCGCGGCCCTGGCCGGGTGACGGGTGGGGACGGGGCGCAGCCGGGTGGTGGTCTCGGCGGGCGTCTCGGGAGCGGGGTACGGACGGTGGCCGTGGGGGTACGGGAGAGGGCCGCCCGGGTACGGCGGGGGCGGTGTCGCGCCGGGCCGCGGTGTGAGATCGACGGCACCGACCGGCCGACGGCGGGTAGCGGCGGGCGGCACCTCGGGGCGGGGCGGAGGGGGTGCGGGGGCGGGGGCGGCCATCGGGCTCACCGGACGGAGCCGGGTGGTCGTCTCCACAGGCCTCTGCTCCGGGGCCGGGTTCCGGGGCCGGCTCTCGGTCCGGTTCTGGTTCTGGTTCTGGTTCTGGCTCTGCGGTGGAGCGGGATGCTGCGCCGGATTCGGGCCGGGGGTCGCCTGGGCCGGGGACGCGGTGGGCAGGGCCGGGGGTCCGGCCGGGCGGGGCGGCGTCGTCGGGCGGGGCGGCACGGGAGCGCGCTGCGCCTCGGTACTCATCCGCCCCCCTGGTCCACGATCCGTACCGCTCGCGGATCACCTTCACAGGCAGGCCCGTTGGTGACCGCGTGCCCGTCACTCTACGGGCTGGGAGGGGTCGGGTGGGAGCGGGGCGTCGCAGCCCCTCGGGATCTGCCCGGATCGTCCCCCTACCCAGCGGTAGTGGCGTCTGGCAAGCTGCGGCCATGACTGCCCGCGCCGCTGACCGGACCCGCTACGACCGGGCCACCGCCCACCTCGACGCCCCCATCGCCGTCGTCGATCTGGACGCCTTCGACGCGAACGCCGACGATCTCGTCCGCCGGGCAGCGGGCAAGCCGATCCGGGTCGCGAGCAAGTCGGTGCGCTGCCGGACCCTGCTGGAGCGGGTGCTCGCACGGCCGGGCTTCGCCGGGATCATGTCGTTCACACTCGCCGAGTCGCTGTGGCTGGCCCGGGCCGGGTTCGACGACGTCCTGCTGGCCTACCCGTCGGCCGACCGGTCCGCCTTCGCCGAGCTGGCCGCCGACCCGAAGCTCGCCGCCGCGGTGACGGTGATGGTGGACGACCACGCACAGCTGGAACTGATCGATGCGGCGCGGGCCGGTGGCCAGGAGGAGATCCGGGTCTGTCTGGAGCTGGACACCTCGCTGCAGCTGCTCGGCGGCCGGGTCAGGATCGGGGCGCGGCGTTCGCCGTTGCGCTCCCCCGCCCAGCTGGCGGAGCTGGCGCGCTCGGTGGCGCGCAGGCCCGGTTTCCGGCTGGTCGGTCTGATGGCGTACGAGGGGCACATCGCCGGGGTCGGGGACGCGGTCGCGGGCCGGCCGTTGCGGTCCCGGGCGATCCGGCTGATGCAGGCGACGGCCCGCAAGGAGCTGGCAGCCCGCCGGGCGGAGGCGGTCCGGGCAGTGCGCGCGGTGGCGCCGGACCTGGAGTTCGTGAACGGCGGCGGTACGGGCAGCGTGCAGCACACGGCGGCGGAGTCCGCGGTGACCGAGATCGCGGCCGGGTCGGGGCTCTACGTGCCGCGGCTGTTCGACAACTACACGTCGTTCACCGCCCGCCCGGCGGCGCTGTTCGCGCAGCCCGTGGTGCGGCGGCCCGGCGTGGGTGTGGTGACGGTGCTCGGCGGCGGCTACCCGGCATCGGGGGCCGCGGGTGCGGACCGGCTGCCTGTCCCGTATCTGCCGGAGGGGCTGCGCTACGACCCGCAGGAGGGTCCGGGCGAGGTGCAGACGCCGCTGCTCGGCGCCCCGGCCGACGATCTGCTGATCGGCGACAAGGTGTGGTTCCGGCACGCGAAGGCCGGTGAGCTGTGCGAGCGTTTCAACGAGCTGCAGCTGATCGAGGGCGACCGGGTGACGGCGACGGTGCCGACGTACCGGGGCGAGGGGCAGACGTTCCTCTGACCTGTCGGCCGAGGCGGGGAGTGCGGCACCAGGGCGTGTAGGCGGCCCGTGCGGTGCCGTCCCGCGCTCGGCCGGTACCCCGGTGCGGCGGCGTCCGGATACCGGCCGGGCGGGGTCGCGCCGCTCATGCCTCCACTCTGGAGTTCCGCTGTCAACGGGAGTTCCAGGCAGGCTGCTTGAGGCGTGCGCGGGCGCCTGCCCGGAGCGTCGTCCCGCACGGGAGCGGACGGGATCAGACGGGCGTGACGTACGCGCCGGAGATTCCGCCGTCGACGAGGAAGTCGGTGGCGTTGACGAACGAGGAGTCGTCGCTGGCGAGGAACGCGACCGCGGCGGCGATCTCCGTCGCCTCGGCGAACCGGCCGATCGGGATATGCACCAGCCGGCGGGCCGCGCGCTCCGGGTCCTTGGCGAACAGCTCCTGGAGCAGCGGGGTGTTGACCGGCCCGGGGCAGAGTGCGTTGACCCGGATGCCTTCACGGGCGAACTGCACACCGAGCTCGCGGGACATGGCGAGGACGCCGCCTTTGGACGCGGTGTACGAGATCTGGCTGGTGGCCGCCCCCATGATCGCCACGAAGGACGCGGTGTTGATGATCGAACCGCGGCCCTGCCGTCGCATGTAGGGCAGGGCGGCCTTGCAACAGAGGTAGACGGAGGTGAGGTTGACGTCCTGGACGCGCTTCCATGCCTCGAGCCCGGTGGTGAGGATGGAGTCGTCGTCGGGCGGCGAGATGCCCGCGTTGTTGAAGGCGATGTCGACGGAGCCGTAGGTGTCGTAGGCGGCCTTGAAGAGCGCCTCGACCTGTTCGGGGTCGGTGACATCGGTGCGTACGAAGAGGCCGCCCACCTCGTCGGCCGCGGCCTTGCCCGCGTTCTCGTCGATGTCCGCGCAGACGACGTGGGCGCCCTCGGATGCCAGGCGGCGGGCGGTGGCGAGGCCGATGCCGCTGCCGGCGCCGGTGATGACGGCGGTGCGGCCGGCCAGGCGGCGGCAGATGTTCTCGGTGTCTGTGGTCATGCCGGTTCAGACCTCCGTGCTGATGAAGACGTTCTTGGTTTCGGTGAAGGCGGTGAGGGCGTCGGGGCCCAGTTCCCGGCCGAGACCGGACTGCTTGTATCCGCCGAACGGGGTCCAGTAGCGGACGCTGGAGTGGGAGTTGACGGACAGGTTCCCGGCCCGGACCGCCTGGGAGACGCGCAGCGCGCGGCCGACGTCACGAGTCCAGAGCGAGCCGGCGAGGCCGTACTCGGTGGCGTTCGCGAGTCGCACGGCGTCCGCTTCGTCCTCGAAGGGCAGGACGACCGCGACCGGTCCGAAGACCTCGTCGGTGGCCACCGGGGAGTCCGGTTCGACGTCGGTCAGCACGGTGGGCGGGAACCAGAAGCCGGGACCCTCGGGGGCGCTGCCGCGGATCGCGTTCGCTCCCTCGGGGACGTACGACCGTACGCGTTCCCGCTGGGTCCGGGAGATCAGCGGGCCCATCCGGGTCTTCTCGTCGAACGGGTCGCCGACGACGACCGAGGCGACGGCTGGGGCGAGGAGTCCGAGGAAGCGGTCGTGGACGGAGCGTTCGACGAGAATGCGGGTGCGGGCGCAGCAGTCCTGGCCCGCGTTGTCGAGGAACGCCATGGGGGCGGCTGCCGCGGCGGCCTCGATGTCGGCGTCGGCGAAGACGATGTTGGGGCTCTTGCCGCCGAGTTCGAGGGTCAGCCGCTTCACGCGCGCGGCGCACCTGGCCATGATCTGTTTGCCGACGCGGGTGGAGCCGGTGAAGACGATCTTGGCGACGCCAGGGTGCTCGACGAGGGCGTTGCCCGCCACATCGCCCGCGCCGGGCAGCACCTGGAAGAGGTGCTCGGGAAGGCCCGCTTCCACGGCCAGCCGGGCGAGCCGCAGTGCGGTGAGCGGGGTGGTCTCGGCGGGTTTGAGGATGACGGCGTTGCCCGCGGCGAGCGCGGGGGCGGTGCCCCAGGCGGCGATCGGCATGGGGAAGTTCCACGGGGCGATCACGCCGATGACACCGAGAGGTTCGAGCAGAGTGAGGTCGATGCCGCCGGGGACCGGGATCTGCCGGCCGCTCAGCCGCTCCACTCCCCCGGCGGCGAAGTCGAGCAGATCGCGGATGTTGCCCGCCTCCCAGCGGGCGTTGGCGAGGGTGTGACCGGCCTCGCGGACCTCCAGCCGGGCCAGTTCCTCGCGGTGTTCGTCGACAACGACGGCAAAGCGGCGCAGCAGCCGGGCGCGGTCGGCGGGGGCCATCGCCGCCCAGGTGAGCTGCGCGGCGGCTGCCCGTACGACGGCCGCGTCGACCTCGGCGGCGGTGGTGGCCGGGACGGCCGCCACGACTTCCTCGGTCGCGGGGTCGAGAACCAGGTGCTCGGTGATCTCGGCGGTCTTGGTGATCTCGGTGGTCATGTCGCTCCTCACAGACGTTCGAAGGCGCGGCGGAGCTCCCAGTCGGTCACCGCGGCGTCGAAGGCGTCGAGTTCGACGCGCGCCATGTTGCGGTAGTGCGCGACGACGTCCTCGCCGAAGGCCGCCCTGGCCAGGTCGCTCTTCTCCCAGAGGTCGGCGGCTTCGCGGAGTGTGGTGGGAACGTGGTCGTACGCGGCGGTGTAGGCGTTGCCCTCGCAGGGATCGGGGAGTTCGAGCTTCTGCTCGATGCCGTGCAGGCCGGCGGCGATCATTCCGGCGACGGCGAGATACGGGTTGACGTCACCGCCGGGCAGCCGGTTCTCGAACCGCGTCGAGCGGCCGTGGCCGACGACACGGAAGGCACAGGTGCGGTTGTCGTGGCCCCAGGCGACGGCGGTCGGGGCGAACGAGCCGGGCTGGAAGCGTTTGTACGAGTTGATGTTCGGCGCGTAGAGCAGGGAGAAGACGCGCAGGGCGGCGAGCTGTCCGGCGAGGAAGTGGCGCATCACCGGTGCCATGCCGCCCTGTTCGCCTGCCATGACGTTGCGTCCGTCGGCGTCCTGGAGGGAGAGGTGGATGTGGCAGGAGTTGCCCTCACGCTCGTTGAACTTGGCCATGAAGGTGAGCGCGACGCCCTCCTGGGCGGCGATCTCCTTGGAGCCGGTCTTGTAGACGGCGTGCTGGTCGCAGGTGACCAGTGCCTCCTTGTAACGGAACACGATCTCGTGCTGGCCTGGGTTGCATTCGCCCTTGGCGGACTCGACGGTCAGGCCCGCGGCCGCCATCTCGTTGCGGATGCGGCGCAGCAGGGGCTCGATGCGGCCGGTGCCGAGGACCGAGTAGTCGACGTTGTACTGGTTGGCGGGGGTCAGATCGCGGTAGTTGCGGTTCCAGGCCTGTTCGTAGGTGTCCTTGAAGACGATGAATTCGAGCTCGGTGCCCGCATGGGCGGTGAGACCGTGCTCGGCAAGGCGCTGCAGCTGGCGGCGGAGGATCTGGCGGGGGGCGGCGACGACGGGCGAGCCGTCCTCCCACGCGAGGTCGGCGATGACCATGGCCGTGCCGTCGTTCCAGGGGACCCGGCGCAGGGTCGTGAGGTCGGCGTGCATGGCGAAGTCGCCGTATCCGCGCTCCCAGGAGGACATCGCGAAGCCGTCGACGGTGTTCATGTCGGTGTCGACGGCGAGCAGGTAGTTGCATCCCTCGGTGCCATGCTCCATGACCTCTTCGAGGAAGAAGGCGGCGGCGAACCGCTTGCCCTGCAGCCGCCCCTGCATGTCGGGGAAGGCAAGGACGACGGTGTCGATCTCACCGCTCTCGACGAGAAGCCGTAGCTCCTCGACCGCGAGCGGGGCTGTGCGGTCTGCCACGGGAAGATCCTCCTTCGGTCAGCCGGTCGGTCTAAGGTAGGCGTGAGAACCATTGTTGGGAAGGGAAGCCGGGACGTGGCGGAGGAAAGCGAGCCCATCGAGGGACCGCAGCCGGCGCTGCGGCCTGTCCTGCGGCCCGTGCGGGCGGGGAACGGCTTCGAGGAAGCGCTCGAACAGATCCTGCAGGTGGTCAGGCTCGGTCTGGTGCCGGGTGGCGAGCGGCTGCCCGCGGAGCGCGAGCTCGCCGAGCGGCTCGGGATCAGCCGCGTCACCCTGCGGGAGGTCCTGAAAGTGCTGCAGGACCAGGGGCTGGTGGAGAGCAGACGCGGGAGGTACGGCGGTACGTTCGTGCTCCCGCGCACCGGCAGCCCCGGCGAGGACGAGCTGCGGCGCCGGGTGGCGGCCGTCGACGTCGAGGACCTCCTGCGCTTCCGCGAGGTGCTGGAGACCGGGGCGGCCGAACTGTGCGCCATGCACGGGCTGACCGACGAGGGCGCGGAAGGACTGCGTACGGCTCTGGCTGCGACACACGATGCACCTCTGCCCGACTACCGCAGGCGCGACACGCTCCTGCACCTGACACTCGCGGAACTGTCCGGATCCGCCACGCTGGCCGCGCAGTACGCGGCCGTCCGGGCCACGGTGAACGACCTGCTGGACTGCATACCGCTACTCGTACGGAACCTGGAGCACTCGCAGCATCAGCACACCGCGCTCGTCGAAGCGGTGCTCGACGGGGACGCCGAGGCGGCACGCGCCCTGATGCGCGAACACTGCGCGGGCACGGCGGCGCTGCTGCGCGGATTCCTGGCCTGACCGCTTGCGCGGCAGCCCATCGGAACGCAAAGGTATTTCTCAGCACCATTGAACCGGGTCCGCCCGAAGGCGGCCGACCGGAGGGCCCCGCCATGTCCGTACCGCTCATCGGCGTCACCACCTACTTGGAGCCGGTCGCCCGCTGGGGTGTCTGGGAGCTCCCCGCTGCCCTGCTCCCGTCCGCCTATCCGCGGCTGGTCCAGCGCTCCGGCGGCCTCGCCGCCCTGCTGTCGCCGGACGACCCGGCACGGGCGGCGGCCGCCGTGGCCCGGCTGGACGGTCTCGTCGTCGCGGGCGGCGCCGACGTCGAGCCCGTGCGCTACGGCGCGGAGCGCGATGCCAGGACCGGTCCGCCCGCCCGGGAACGCGACGCGTGGGAGCTGGCCCTGATCGGTGCCGCGCTGGAGTCCGGTACACCGTTGCTCGGCATCTGCCGCGGCATGCAGCTGATGAACGTGGCGTTCGGCGGCACCCTCGTCCAGCACCTGGACGGGCACACCAACCCGCTGGGCGCGGCCGGGGCCTTCGGCGAGCACCTCGTGACGCCGGTCCCGGGGACGCGCTACGCGTCGATCGTGCCCGAGCAGTCCCTCGTACCGACTTACCACCACCAGGCCGTGGACCGGCTCGCGCCGGACCTGGTGGCGTCGGCCCACGCGGCGGACGGCACGGTCGAGGCGGTAGAACTGCCGGGGGCCCGGTGGGCGCTGGGGGTGCAGTGGCATCCGGAGATGGGGGACGAGCTGCGGGTGATGCAGGCACTGGTGGCAGCGTCGACGCGGGGCTGACCGTGCGCCGATCGGCGGGCTGCGGCCCGTCCGGTGTTCGAGCGCGGGACGGCAACCGGATGCCCCGGTCCCCTCCCGCCGCCGTACTACGCCTCGCGCGCCGTCAGCGCGAGCAGGTCGCGAGCCGGGCCCGTGGGACGGTGCCCCGAAGGCCAGACCGCCCTCAGTTGGCGTCGGAGCCGTACCCCTGCCACCGGGATCTTCACCAGCCGCCGCGAGGACAGCTCCTCCCCCAGCGCCAGTTCGCTCAGGACACACGGTCCCGCACCGCTCTCCGCCGCGCCCTTCACCGCTGTCGTCGAAGAGAGTTCGAGCAGTGGATGCGCCAGCCCGCCGTGCACGGCCAGTGCCGCGTCCAGGACCTGTCGGGTGCCGGAGCCGCGCTCGCGCAGGCCGCGCGATACGGGGCGGCATGACGTTCAGCATGACCTGGTGGGGCTTCACCTTCCCGGTCGGCACATGTGTCACGGGCACCGCGGGGCTGGCCCGGCACACCGGTCTGACGGTGTTCACCTGGCTGGCCGTCGCGCTGTACGTGCTGCTGGTGACGGCCTGGGCCGTGGCCGGGGTCCGTACGCTGCGCGGACTGTTCAGCGGAGCGCTGCTCGCAGCGCCGCAGGCGCCGCGGCCAGTGACGGCCCGTACCACGTGAGATACCGCCCGTCGACGAGTGCGGCGGGCAACGCGGGAAACGCCTCGGGTCCGTCGGTGGCGGTGAAGCGGTACGGCTCGTCGGGCAGCACGACCAGGTCGGCGCCGGTCGCGTTGAGCTCGTCGAGCGGGATGCGCGGGTAGCGCTCGGCGTGGTCCGCGTACACGTTCCGCACGCCCAGCCGGGCGAGCAGATCACCGGCGAAGGTGTCGCGTCCGAGCACCATCCAGGGCCGACGCCAGATCGGCACGATGGCGCGGCGCGGTACGGAGGCGGGCGGCGGGAGCGCTGCCCAGGCGGCCTCGGCCGCGTCGAGCCAGTCGGGCCGGCCCAGCCCGCAGCCGGTCACCAGGGCCCGGTGCAGTTCGGTGAAGGCCTGGTCGAGGGTGCGGATCTCGGTGACGAGAACTGTGATCCCGGCCGCCCGGAGCGCGGCGAGGTCGGGCGCGCGGTTCTCCTCCTCGTTGGCGAGGACGAGATCGGGGCGGAGCGCGAGGACCGCGGCCACATCGGGGTTCTTGGTGCCGCCGATGCGTGCGGCGGTCAGACCGGCCGGATGGGTGCACCAGTCGGTGACGCCGACGAGCAGGCCGGGGGCGGTGGCGGCGACGGCCTCGGTGAGCGACGGGACGAGGGAGACGACACGTTCCACGGGCACCGGTGTCTCAGCGCCTCGGGTCGTTCGTGGCGTCGATGTGCTCGGCAACCGCGACGACCAGCAGCCGGGTGCCCGGCATCGTGGCCCGCCAGCGGTGCCGTACCCCGCCCGACAGGAACAGCGTGTCGCCTCGCTCCAGCCGGTACGCCTGCCCCTCCGCCTCCACCTCGGCGGCGCCCTCCGCGACGTACATCACCTCGTCGTTGCGGTGCTGGAACTCCCGCCCGAGGTCTATCTCGCCGGTGAACTCCAGCGCGCTGAGCTGGTGCCGCCCGCGCACCACTCTGCGTACCCCGTCGTCCTCGCCCGCCCGGACGACGTCGACGGCGCGCGCCGAGTCCGCGGCGGCGCGCAGCCGTGCCGTGGTGGTCTCCAGGGCATCGGCCACCCGGTCCAGCGACCGGGCGCTGGGCCGGGCCCGCTCGTTCTCGATCTGGCTGAGGAACGGCACGGACAGGCCGCTGCGGCCGGCGACCGCGGCCAGTGTCAGCCCCAGGGTTCTGCGTCGTCGGCGAACCGCGGCGCCCACGCGGAGTGTGTCCTTGTCGTCCATGTCCGGCTCCCTCCCGACTCGTCATCCTTCCGGCTGCCAGCACCTTACGCACAACGTCGGGCAAGGACGGCCGGTAAATGAATGCCGGAACAGCCGGGAGGGGTGGCACCGCCGACCGGCAGTGCCACCCCTTCACGGTGCTTCAGACCCTACTGGGGCGTCATCTTGTCGGCGAAGCCCGGGTTCTCCTTCAGCCAGGCGCGGACCGCGTCCTGCTCCTTGCCCTTGCCGGTCGTCTGGATCTTCGCCTCAAGACTGGTGAGCTGGTCCTCGGTCATCTTGAAGTTCTTCAGCCAGTTGCCGACGAGCGGGTTGTCGTCGGAGAAGCCCTTACGGGTAAGGGTGTGGATGCCGTCGCCCTTGCCCCAGAGGTTCTTGGGGTCCTTGAGCTTGGTGAGGTCGTACTGGTTGTACGTCCAGTGCGGCGACCAGAGCGGGACGACGATCGGTTCCTTCTTGGCGTACGCGCGCTTCAGCTCTGCGAGCATCGAGGGCGTGGAGCCGTCGACGACCTTGTACTCCTTGTCGAGGCCGTATCCCGGCAGGATCTTGTCCTTGAGCAGCCCGGTCTCACCGGCGCTCGGCTCGATGCCGACGACGCGGCCCTTGAAGTCGGCGGCCCTGCCCTTGAGGTCGTCGAGCGAGTCGACGCCCTTCACGTACGAGGGGACGGCCAGCTCCAGGGAGGTGGGGCCGTACCAAGAGCCCATGTCCTCCAGGCGGTTCCGGTACTTCTTCCAGTACGAGGCATGGGTGACCGGGAGCCAGGAGTCGGTCTCGAAGTCGATCTGGCCGTTCGCCATGCCGGTGTAGAGCGCGCCGGCCTCGTACTGCTTCACGTCGACCTCGAAGCCCCGCTCCTCCAGCAGCTCCTTCCAGAGGAAGGTGGAGGCGATGCCCTCGTCCCACGGGATGTATCCCATGCTGATCTTCTGGCCCTTGCCGACGTTCGATGCGTCGGTGGCGGCACCGGTGTCCTGCTTCGACGAGCCGAAGATGCCCATGCCACCGGCGACGAGTGCGAGGACGACGACGCCGACGACCGCGACGGCGGGCTGCGGACGGTGGTTCCAGATCTTCAGTCCGCCGGCCACCGACTGGGCCTTGGCGAGGGCGCGGCGGCCCAGCGGGGAGACCTCGCGGCCCAGCGCGCTGGTCATCCGGTCCAGGTACATCGCCAGGATGACGATGGAGATGCCCGCCTCGAAGCCGAGGCCGACGTCGACGTTGCCGATGGCGCGGTAGACGGAGCCGCCGAGGCCGCCGCCGCCGACCATGCCGGCGATGACCACCATGGACAGGCCGAGCATGATGACCTGGTTGATGCCCGCCATCATCGTGGGCAGGGCGAGCGGCAGCTGCACCCGCAGCAGGGTGTTGCGCGAGGTGGTGCCGAAGGCCTCGGCCGCCTCGACGAGTTCACCGTCGACCTGGCGGATACCGAGCTCGGTCATCCGGACGCCCGGGGGCAGCGCGAAGATGATGGTGGCGGTGATGCCGGGCACGACGCCGACGCCGAAGAAGATGACGCCGGGGATCAGATAGACCATGGCGGGCATGGTCTGCATGAAGTCGAGGACCGGCCGGATCACCGCGGACACCGTCTTGGAGCGCGCCGCCCAGATGCCGAGCGGGACGGCCAGGACCAGGGTGACGATGGTCGCGACGAGCACCAGGGTGAGGGTGTCCATCGCTTCGTCCCACAGCTCGACCGAGTCGATGAGCGCGAAGCCCACGAAGGCGAGAGCGCCCGCGAGCAGCCCGCGCAGCCACCAGGCGATGACGGCGACGATGCCCGCGAAGAGCAGCGGGGCGGGGGCGGAGAGGACGGCGGCTATGCCGTCGAACATGCCGCCGACGACGGAGCTGATGGCGTCGAACAGCCAGGCCAGGTGGGTCTGCAGCCAGTCGACCGCGCTGTTCACCCATTCACCGAGCGGGAGCCTAAACATCGGCGGCCACCTTCTCCGCAGTGGTCGTGGCGACCTGCGGGAGCTCGATGGGGGTCATCGGCTCACCGAGGACGGCAAGCAGCCGGGACCGGGGCACGACCCCGACGAGCTCGCCCTTGGCGTCGGTCACGGCGACCGCGACACCACTGCGCGAGCACGGCGTGAACAGCTCGATGATCGGCGTGGACTCGGAGACCGTGGCCGGCGCCGCCCTGAGGACGTCGTCGGGCGTACGCAGTTCCTTGCCGTCGTCGCACGTGGTGCCCATGACGGTGTGCGGCTCGGCCATGACGGCGCCCGCGGTCAGCACCCGGGAGCGGTCGACGTCCTGGGTGAAGGAGGCGACGTAGTCGTTGGCGGGGGTGACGAGGATGTCCTCGGCGGTACCCAGCTGGACGATCCTCCCGTCCCGCATCACGGCGATCCGGTCGCCGAGGCGCATGGCCTCGTTGAGGTCGTGGGTGATGAAGACGATGGTCTTCTTCAGCCGCTTCTGCAGTTCGAGCAGCTGGTCCTGCATGTCGCGGCGGATCAGCGGGTCCAGTGCGCTGAACGACTCGTCCATCAGGAGCAGGTCGGCGTCGGTGGCGAGGGCGCGGGCCAGGCCAACGCGCTGCTGCATACCGCCGGACAGCTCGTCGGGCCAGGACTTCTCCCAGCCGGCGAGGCCGGTCAGCTCCAGCGCCTCGGCGGCGCGCTTCTCGCGCTCGGCGCGCGGCACACCCTGCACTTCGAGGCCGTACGCGGCGTTCTCCAGGACGCTCCGGTGCGGGAACAGGGCGAAGTGCTGGAAGACCATGCTGATCTTCGAGGAACGTACGGCGCGGAGTTCGCGGGGGCTCAGGGCGGTCAGGTCCTGGCCGTCGAACAGCACGCGTCCGGCTGTGGGGTCCAGCAGCCCGTTGAGCATCCGCAGCAACGTGGACTTGCCGGATCCGGACAGACCCATCACGACGAAGATCTGGCCCGGTTCCACGGTGAACGAGGCGTCGATCACCGCTGCGGTCGTTCCGTCGGCGCGCAGCGCGTCGCGGTCCGTGCCGCTCTCGAGCTTCTGCACGGCTTGATCGGGTCGTCTGCCGAACACCTTGTACAGATGGTCGGCTTGCAGCCTTGACACATACACCTCACGCGTTGAACCGAAGACGGTCCGCCGCCCCCTCCGGCAGACCGTGGAGCGGCGCGGATTCGGTCCGCTTGGCACGCGCTGTGGTGGAAATGGCGACGTGGTCCGCTCCGACGGCGCGCCTGCCCGCACTTACCCGGGCCAAACAAAACAGTGACCCAGTTCACTTCCGGGCCGGTGTCAGTGCGGTGCGGCATGATCGGGGTGTGACGCGACGCCTGATGCTCCTCGACACCGCTTCCCTCTACTACCGCGCCTACTTCGGGGTCCCCGACTCGGTGCGCGCGCCGGACGGCACGCCGGTCAACGCCGTGCGCGGACTGCTCGACTTCATCGGGCGGCTCGTCCAGGACCACCGGCCGGACGAGCTGGTGGCCTGCATGGACGCGGACTGGCGGCCGCACTGGCGGGTGGAGCTGATCCCGTCGTACAAGGCACACCGCGTCGCCGTGGAGACCGCTGAGGGACTCCCCGACGAGGAGGAGACCCCCGACACTCTGGCCCCGCAGGTCCCGATCATCGAGGACGTGCTCGACGCGCTCGGCATCGCCCGGGTCGGTGTCGCGGGGTACGAGGCGGACGATGTGATCGGTACGCTCACCGGCCACGCCACGGGCCCGGTGGACATCGTCACCGGCGACCGGGACCTCTACCAGCTCGTCGACGACGCCCGCGGGGTGCGGGTGCTCTACCCGTTGAAGGGTGTCGGGTCGCTCCAGCTCACGGACGAGGCGTGGCTGCGCGAGAAGTACGGGGTGGACGGCTCGGGCTATGCCGATCTGGCACTGCTCCGCGGCGACCCCAGCGACGGGCTGCCCGGGGTCCCGGGCATCGGTGAGAAGACGGCGGCAAAGCTGCTGGACGCCTTCGGCGATCTGGCCGGGATCATGGCCGCGGTGGACGATCCGGCGGCGAAGCTGACTCCCTCGCAGCGCAAGCGGCTCGACGAGGCACGGGACTACGTGGCCGTCGCGCCGGCCGTGGTCCGGGTCGCGGGTGACGTACCGCTGCCCGCCTTCGATCCGGCACTGCCCACCGAGCCGCGCGACCCCGCCGCCCTCGAAGCGCTGGCAGGCCAGTGGGGACTGGGCGGCGCCCTGCAGCGGCTGCTTTCCACGCTCCGGGCCTGAGGTGCTAACTTAGGCAAGCCTAAGGTCGTCCGGCCATCGGGGGGTGGGTGAAGGAGCGGGGCAGGGGTGCGTGCCCCAGCCCCGTGACGCCGCCCCCCATGGCCGGTCGGTCTCAGTATGTGGAGCAGGGAGAACCTCGTGGCAGAACGACCGGCGCGGCAGGCACCCACGGCGCAGGGGGCCCAGGTCCTGCGCACCCAGCGGATCACCCCGCACATGGTGCGGGTGGTGCTGGGCGGTGACGGCCTGGCCGGCTTCGCGCTGTCCGGGTTCACCGACCACTACGTCAAGCTGTGCTTCGCGCCCGAGGGCGCCGACTACGCGCACCCGTTCGACATGGCCCGGATCCGCGAGGAGCATCCGCGCGAGCTGTGGCCGACCACCCGTACGTACACGGTGCGTTCCTGGGATCCGGTCGCCCGGGAGCTGGCGATCGACTTCGTGGTCCATGGCGACGAGGGCCTGGCGGGCCCGTGGGCGCTCCGCGCGGCTCCGGGTGACCAGGTGACCTTCCTGGGTCCCGGCGGCGGTTACGGACCGGACGCGTCGGCGGACTGGCACCTGCTGGCCGGTGACGAGAGCGCCCTGCCGGCGATCGCGGCGGCTCTGGAGCAGATGCCCGTGGGTGCGGTGGCGCACGCCTACATCGAGGTGGCGGACGCGTCCGAGGAGCAGAAGATCGTGACGGCCGACGGGGTGGAGCTGACCTGGCTGCACCGTGGCGACCGCCCCGTCGGCGAGGCGCTGACCGCGGCCGTGAAGTCCCTGGAGTTCCCGGTGGGCCGGGTGCAGGCGTTCGTGCACGGCGAGGCGGGCTTCGTGAAGGAGATCCGCCGCCATCTGCGGCTCGACCGGCAGATCCCACTGCCGCAGCTGTCGATCTCCGGCTACTGGCGCCTCGGCCAGAACGACGACGCGTGGCGCTCGGTGAAGCGCGAGTGGAACGAGCAGGTGGAGCGGGAGCAGGAGAGCGCCGCGTAGGCCACCCGGCCCGGGCACCTGTGGTGGACATCCACGCCCCGGTCGCCGTCCGCCCTGGACGGTGACCGGGGCGCCGGCATGCGGCGGGGGTGTGCACGCGACCGGGTCGTCCGCATACGACGCGGCGGCGCGGGCGGACATGCGGCCCGGACGCCCATGTGTCGGACATGCCCCCTCACCCGCCCCCGACCCGCTCCCCCGGTTCGTCGCCGTACACCCTGGCCGACGCGTCCACGTGCGCGAGCCGGCGCAGCGCGCCGAACATTGCCTCGCCCAGCACCGTGCCGACGACCACACTCTCCACCAGGTCCTCACGCGCCACCCGCCGTCCCACGTAGTCCAGATCGGCCCGGGCGACCGGTTCCGCGGCGCTCGCGTAGTCGTCGAGCAGCTCGCAGAAGCCTCCGTGCCCGGCCCGCCGCAGCGCGGCCAGCACCCCGGCCAGGGCCTCACCGGCCGGACTTCGCGCCCCCACCCGCCAGCCGCGCCGCTCCAGCAGCTCGGCCACCTCTTCGCGGGCGTCGTCCAGTTCGGGCCCGGGCTCGTTGCCCTCGAGTGCCGTGATTTGCGTCGCCGCCACGCCCAGCACCGTGTGCACCGGTTGCGCGGGGTCGTCGATCGCCCGGAGTACGTCACCGATCGCGGAGAGCGAGAGTCCGCCGACATCCAGAAGGGCGCGGATCAGCTTCAGCCGGCGCTCGTGCCCTGAGTCGTACGACGCCTGGTTCGGGCTGGTCAACTCCCCCGGGGGCAGGAGCCCTTCCCTTACGTAGAACTTGATCGTCGCCACCGAAACCCCGGACCTGCGGCTCAACTCGCTGATGCGCACGCTGCGTTCTCCCTGCCCGCTCTTGCCAACCCCGCACTCCATCATAGATAGTTTCGCTATCGGATAGCAGAGAGTCTCGCTATCCATAAATTGGTCTTCACAGGGGGTACACCCATGCCGTCATGGCGTTCCTGGCACCGTCCGTTAGTCCTCTTCGCCGCGGCGATGGCCGTCATGGCCGTCGTCTCCGGAGTGGGACTCCTGGTCGACGACCGGGTCCTCGCGGGCTCGGCGATCTGGTTCAAGCCTTTCAAGTTCGCGGTCTCGTTCGTGGCATACGCCCTGGCGCTCGCCTGGATGCTGACGCTCCTCACCCGCGGCCGGCGCACCGGCTGGTGGGCCGGGACCGTGGTCGTGGTCTCCAGCCTCACCGAGATGGCGCTCATCACCACGCAGGTCATCCGCGGGAAACGCAGCCACTTCAACCACGCCACCCCGTTCGACGAGCGGCTGTTCACCGCGATGGGCGTCACCGTCGCCGTCCTCTGGACCGGAACCCTGGTCATCGCGATCCTGTTGCTGCGCGCCCGCATCCAGGACCGCGCTGCCGCCCTCGCGATCCGCTCGGGTGTGTTCATAGCGCTGGTGGGCGCGGGATTCGGCTTCCTGATGACGCAGCCGACTCCCGAACAGCGGGCTGCCGGGAACCTCGACACCGCGGATGTGATCGGCGCACACTCGGTCGGCGTACCCGACGGCGGCCCCTCGATGCCGCTCACGGGCTGGTCGACGACCGGCGGCGATCTGCGCATCCCGCACTTCGTCGGCATGCATGCGCTCCAGCTGCTCCCGCTGCTCCTGCTCGCCCTGGTGGCGCTGGCTCCACGCTTTCCCCGGCTGGGCGATCCACGGGTCCGGCTGCGCCTGATGGTCGTCGCATCGGGGGCGTACGCGGCGGTCGTCGCCCTCGTCGCGTGGCAGGCGCTGCGCGGGCAGTCACTGATTCATCCGGACGGCGCGACGCTCACCGCCGCGGCGCTCCTCCTGGCCGCCACCGCCGCCGGAACGTATGCGGCGTTGCGGCCGATTCCCGTATCCCGTACCGCGGATTCCGTCGAGAAGGAGCTCATGGCATGACCGGCGCGCTCTTCGAGGTCTCGTTCTGGCTGGCAGCGCCCTTCTGGCTGCTCATGATCGTGGCGCCGAACTGGCCGCCCACAGCGCGCCTCGCGGCGTCCCCCCTGACCGTCCTGCCGGTGCTGGCCGTGTATCTGATGATGGCTGTGCCGGTCTTCCCCGAACTGTGGACTGCCGTGCGCAGCCCCGACATCGACACGTTCCGTGACCTGGCCGTGCTGGCGAACGGGGCGGGCGCGATCTGGGCGCAGGTCATCGCGTGGGATCTGCTGCTCGGCCAGTGGATGTTCCTGGAGGGCCGCCGACTGGGTGTCCCCGCGCTGGTGATGAGCCCTCTGCTGGTGCTGACGATTCTGCTGTCGCCGTTCGGCCTGCTGGTCTTTCTGGTGCTGCGCGCGGCCCGGAAGCCGAAGAGCCGGCCCGGGGAGACCCTCCCGGACCGGTTCCACGACGCGGTGCTCTCCTGACCCCGCGGCCGCACGCACCGTCAGACGACCTTCTGGTACGAGCGGAAGGTGCGGGTCGACAGCCAGACCGCCACCGCCGCGAGGACGAGCAGCGCTCCCCCGCGGCTGAGCACCAGCCCCCAGTCGGGATCGGCGGTCAGTGCCGAACGGCCCGCCACCATCGCCCAGTTGACCGGGTTGAAGTCGGCGATCTGCCGCATCCAGGACGGCATCTGGCTCGGCGCCATGAACGAGGACGAGAGAAAGGTCAGCGGCAGCAGCAGGAACGTGTTGATACCGATGATCGACTCGCGCTGGCGGACCAGCATCCCCAGTGCGTTGGAGAGCGCGCCGAAGACCGTACCGAGCAGGATCGAGGCGACGAGCAGGGTCAGCAGCCCACCCGCGCCACCCGGGTACGTCGCACCGGCGGCCCAGCCGAGCAGCACGATGATGACCGACTGGACGGCGGTACTGATGCCGTTCTGCACGACGTTGGCGTTCATCAGCGCGTTCCGGCTGACCGGGGTGGTCAGGAAGCGGTTGAGCGTTCCCCGCTCGATCTCCTCCAGGGTGCCCATTCCGGCCCACATGCTCGATCCGAGGGCGCTCATCACGACGATGCCAGGGATCAGGTAGTCCAGATAGGACGTGGTGCCGAAGCCGCCGAGCTCGACGACCTTCTTGAAGAGGTTGCCGAACAGGAACAGCCAGATCACCGGCTGGACCAGGGAGATCGCCAGGAAGACCGGCTGCCTGATGATCGCCATGAGCTGACGCTGGGTCATGTACCAGGTCTGGGCGATGACGTGGCTGCTCATCGGGTGCCTCCCGCGGCGACCGTGGCGGGGATCTGCTGGGCGTCTGCGGCTTCGGCCTCGGCGAAGCGGCGTCCGGCGTAGCGCAGATAGACGTCGTCGAGGGAGGGGCGGGCGACGGTGGCGGCGGCGACCGTCGCACCGGCCCGGTCCAGGGCGCCGAGCAGTACGGGGACGGCGGCGGCACCGTCCTCGGCGCGGACGCTGACCCGGCGGCCATCGGCCAGCACCTCGTACACCCCGGGCAGTCCGGTGAGCGCGGCGGTGACCGTCGCATGGTCTCCGTCGGTGCGCAGCTCCATGTGGACGGCGTCGCCGTGGAGTTCGCCCTTGAGTTCGTCAGGGGTGCCCTCGACGACGATCCGGCCGCGGTCGACGATCGCGATGCGTTCGGCGAGCCGGTCGGCCTCCTCCAGGTAGTGCGTGGTGAGCACGATGGTCAGGCCCTCGTCGCCGGCCAGCCGGGCGATCTCGTCCCACATGGCCGTACGGGCCTCGGGGTCGAGTCCGGTGGTGGGCTCGTCCAGGAAGAGCACCTCGGGGCGGTGGACCAGGCCGAGCGCCACGTCCAGACGTCGCTGCATACCGCCGGAGTACCCCTTGACCTGCCGCTTCCCCGCGTCTGCGAGGTCGAAGCGGTCGCGGCGACGTGGAAAGATTTCACGCACTGACCAATCCGCGCTGCTGTCGGCTCCGGATCACCTCACGAAGCCGATGCGCATCCTGGGAGGAAGCCCGCGTGAAAGAAGCCGAAGCCGTGCACATCAGCGGAGCACCATCGGCGGGGCCCGATCTCCAGGAACTCCTGGGCCTGGTCGCCCGCGGCGACCAGGCTGCGTTCGCCACTGTGTACGACGCGGTCTGCGGTCCGGTCCTCGGTCTCGTACGGAGCGTGCTGCGCGACCCCGCACAGTCGGAGGAAGTGGCGCAGGAGGTGCTGGTGGAAGTGTGGCGGACCGCCCCCCGCTTCCAGGCTTCCCGCGGCAACGCCATGAACTGGGTGCTGACGCTGGCCCATCACCGGGCGGTGGACCGGGTGCGCTCCGTCGAGGCGACGACGGCCCGGGAGCACCGGGCGGCGCTGCTGAACCGTACGCCGGAGTTCGACGAGGTCACCGAGCAGGTCGAGAACCGGCTGGAGCGGGAGCAGGTACGCCGCTGCATGCGGACCCTGTCCGAGCAGCAACGGCAGTCCGTCACGCTCGCCTACTACCGCGGCCTGACCTACCGCGAAGTGGCGGAACTCCTCTCCGTACCGCTCGGGACGATCAAGACACGACTGCGCGACGGACTGATCCGGCTGCGCGACTGCCTCGGGGTGAGCGCATGAGCAAGGTGGATCGCGTGAGCGGGTCCGAACTGCACACGCTGACCGGCGCCTACGCCCTGCACGCAATGCCGGACGCGGAGCGCGGGACGTTCGAACGCCATCTCGGAGCCTGCGAGGCCTGCGCCGTGGAGGTGCGGGAACTGTCCGAGACCGCCACCCGGCTCGGGCTCGCGGTGTCCGCGGCCCCGCCGCGCGAGCTGCGCCACCGGGTGCTGCGGGAGATCACGACCGTACGGCAGGAATCCCCGTCCCACGGCCGGCGCTCTCGCTCGGCCCTCTCCGTCCAGCGGACCGGCCGCCGGCCGGAGTTCGCGCTCGCCGCGTCCCTGGCCGCCGCTGCCGCGTTCGGCGGAATCGCGGTGTGGCAGAACCAGGTCCCCCAGGACGCGCGACAGGAGGCGCACCGGGCGCAGCAGCGGAGCGATCGGATGGCGCAGGTTCTCGCGGCGCCGGACGCGAAGGCGAAGTCCGGCGCGCTGCGGCCTGCGCCGAACGGGCCCTCTCACAGGGCCCCTCGAAGGCTGATTCGTGGCCGGGGCCGACACGGATTGGCCGATGACCGCCTTTCATCCGATCGGGTGACGGACCAATCCGCCGGGCGTCCGGCGACGAACAACTGATGTGAGCGAGGAACAGAACGACGTGCAGGAGCAAGGGGCTTCCGGGTCCCGGCGGTCCCGCTGGGCACGTGCCGGTCTCGCCGGGCTCAGCGGTCTGATCGCCGGGTTCTGCGCCCTGGCCGTGGCCGAACTGGTCTCGGCTGTCGTACGTCCGGAGGCGGGTCCGGTCGTGGCGGTGGGCCAGGCGGTGATCGACCGCACTCCCCCGGTCGTGAAGGACTTCGCCGTACGGCACTTCGGCACCGCTGACAAACTGGTGCTCGAACTGGGCATCCAGGCGCTGCTGGCGGTTTTCGCCGTGGCGGTCGGGCTACTGGCGCTGCGGCACCGGCTGCTCGGCTCGGCGGCCGTTCTGGTCTTCGGCATGGTCGGGGCGGTGGCGGCGGTGGGACGTCCAGAAGGCAGTCCCGCCGACGCCCTGCCCTCGGTGGTGGGTGCCGTCCTGGCCGCAGGCGTGCTGTATCTCCTGGTCGGACGGCTCGGCCCGGCGCTCCGTCCCTCTCCCGCGGCTGGAGAGAGAGACGGGCAGGGGGACGGCACCTTCGACCGGCGCGGTTTCGTGATCGCGGCAACCGCTGCGGCGGCGGTCTCGGCCGGTGCGGGGTTCCTGGGACGGCGGCTGACGTCCGTCGTCCAGGCCGGGGCCACCGCCTCACGGCATGATGTGGTCCTCCCGGTCCCCGATTCACCCGCGCCCGCCGTACCGCCCGGGGCGGATCTACGGATCCGGGGCCTGAGCTCGTTCATCACCCCGAACAAGAGCTTCTACCGGGTGGACACCGCCCTGGCCGTGCCCCGCATCAACGCCTATTCGTGGCGGCTGCGGATCCACGGCAAGGGCGTCGCCCGCCCGCTCGCGCTCAGCTTCCAGGACCTGCTGGGGCGGGAGATCATCGAGCGCGACATCACCCTGGCGTGTGTCTCCAACGAGGTCGGCGGCCCGTACGTCGGCAATGCCCGGTGGATCGGTGTGCGGCTGGCCGATCTCCTGCGCGAGGCCGGGGTGAAGCCGCCGTCGCAGGGCGGGCCCGCCGACCAGATCGTGGCGCGTTCCGTCGACGGCATGACGATCGGCACGCCGGTCGAGACGGTCATGGACGGGCGCGACGCGATCCTGGCCCTCGGCATGAACGGCGAACCTCTGCCGTTCGCCCACGGCTTCCCGGTCCGCATGGTGGTGCCGGGACTCTACGGGTACGTCTCGGCCTGCAAGTGGATCAAGGACATCGAGCTGACGACGTTCGCCTCGTACGACGCGTACTGGGTCAGGCGCAGCTGGTCCCAGCAGGCGCCGGTCAAGACGGAGTCCCGGATCGACACGCCGCGTCCGTTCGCCTCACCGCAGCCCGGCATCGTGCCCGTCGCCGGGGTGGCCTGGGCCCAGCACCGGGGGATCTCGCGGGTGGAGGTCCGGGTGGACGGCGGCCCGTGGCATCGGGCCCGGCTCGCGGCAGAGGACAGCCGGGACACCTGGCGCCAGTGGGTGTGGGAATGGCCGGCCACCTCCGGCAATCACACGCTGGAGGTCCGTGCGACCGACGGGACAGGCGCCACTCAGACCGGCGAACGCGTCGGCACCGTCCCGGACGGTGCGACCGGCTGGCACTCGGTGGTGGTCGACGTGTCCTGACCCGCTCTCCCCCGCACGCACTGTCATTCCCCCACTCCTTCGTTTCCGACACCCTGAACAACGCGCAGAACGTCACGGTGTTCGCGCCGACCCATGACGCCTTCGCCAAGATCCCGCAGGCCGACCTGGACAAGCTGCGGGCGAACAAGGCGAACTCACCATGGTGCTGACGTACCACGTGGTGGGTCAGAAGCTGACGCCGAAGCAGTTGGAGAACGGCTCCTCCACCACGCTGGAGAAGGGCAAGCTGACGACCTCCGGCTCGGGCATGACCTACACCGTGAATGACAGCTCGAAGGCCGTCTGCGGCAATGTCCCGACCGCCAACGCCACGGTGTACACCGTCCTGATGCCCCCGCATGAGCACCACAGGGACACCACGGACCGGCCGGGGTTGCGTCAGCGCCCCGGCCGGTCTCTGCCGTGCGCTGCCGCGGTGAGATGGCCGTACCGGTCGGTGAGTCGCTGCTGGAGCGGGACGGGCTCGATCGGCCCGACATCTTCGGCGGCGTACGGCAGGGGCGCGATCCCGCCACGCTGGACGGAGCCTGCACGTCCCGCTACCGGGGTACGGGGACCGGGTCCTGCGCATACCCGAGCCGGCGGCCCTGGCCCGGCGCCTGGACGCCCAGGAATCATAAGATCCACGCGGTCCGAAATGTACACATAAGGCTGAGATAAGCGCAGAATGGTGGAGCAGGCGACTACAGCACACCCCCCTCACACCGCGGTCGGGCCTGCAGGACCGAAGGAGACGACTCTCATGTCCAACGTCTCACACACCCGCGCTGACATCACCAGTCACCCGGATGTTTCCGAAATGCGGGAGCGCTATGCCCGCATGCTCGGTGGTCGCGATGTGGCTCTCGTCGACGGACCGGTGTTCCTCGTCGGCCTCTACTGCGCCGTCTCGCCCTGGGTACTTCACTTCACTGCAAGCCAGCCCACCCTCGTGCAGCACAACCTGATCATGGGGATCGCGATCGCGGTGCTGGGACTTGGGTTCACGGTGATGCCGGACCGGATGTACGGCCTGAGCTGGGCCATCTGCGCCATAGGCATCTGGATGATCATCTCGCCGTGGGTCGTCGCCAGCAGCCCCGACATGGGCGTCGTCCTCAACAACGTCATCATCGGCGGTCTGGCCGTACTGCTGGGGCTGGCCTGCGTCGGAGTGGCGATGAAGAGCAATCGGACCTAGTGCCCCGGGCGGTCCCTGAACGACGAAGGAGCGTGAGCTTCCGGCCGGTCCGCACCCAGCGGGCCGGCCGAGGCGCGTCCGGGGATGGTCCGGGGGGACACGTTCACCAGCAACCGTGTGCGGGCTACGCGCGCTCCGCCCCCACGATCCGCGGTGCCGCATCCGGCGGCCGTCGTGTCGTCGGTGAGCAGCTTCGCCGCGCGCGTCGAGGTGGTCACGCCGGCGGCACGCTCACCACCGTGCAGGGCTGGCCGGGGCGCACCGGCTATGGCAGGTCGGCGTCCCGCCGTCGGGCCCGATGGACGACCTGTCGTTCCGGCTCGGCAATACCGCGCTCGGCGACGACGCGTCCGCACTCTTCGATCGGCGGACGGGCTGGATGTGCCCGGCAGATCCAGCCCGTCCGGTCGTCCGAGGACCGGAGCCCGGGGCAGAGCCCCGCCCCGCGCGGCAGAGCCGCGCATCAGGTGCAGCGGGAAAGGGCGGGGGCCCTGCCAGGACAGCCGCAGGCACCCACCGAGGCCCGGTCGACCGAACTTGCAGCACACACCCCGTCACCCCACCGAGCTGTACGCCACAACCCCCCGGAGCACCGCATCCGTTGCCTTGCGTGCAGTGCGCGCCACGGACCCGGCGCCCGCGCCCGGCGGCGCCGCGGCCGCGATCTGCCCCAGCACATCGATGACCTGCTTGCACCACCGTACGAAGTCCCCCGCGGGCATGTCCGCCTCGCGCAGCACCTCGTCCAGCGTCCGCCCCGACGCCCACATGTAGACGGCCCAGGCGAATCCGAGATCGGGTTCCCGCTGCCCGACCCCCTCCGCCTGGTTGATCTTGAAGTCCTCCTCCAGGGCATCGAGTCGTCCCCAGATACGGACCATCTCGGCCATCGCCGTCTTCGCCGGGCCGGACGGCAGCTTCGGCGCCACGGCGTCGTCCGCCTGCCGCGCCTCGTACACCAGCGCCGACACACACGCGGCGAGCTCCGCCGGATTCAGCCCTTCCCAGACCCCTGCCCGCAGGCACTCGCTGGCCAGCAGGTCCAGTTCGCCATAGAGCCGGGCCAATCGCCGCCCGTGCTCGGTGACTTCATTGCCGCGCAGATAGTCGAGCTCGGTGAGGAGCGCCACGATCCGGTCGAAGGTGCGGGCGATCGTGTTCGTCCGCCCCTCGATCCGCCGCTCCAGCTGCTTCGTGTCCCGCTGCAGCCGGTGGTAGCGCTCCGCCCACCGCGCATGGTCCTCACGCTCGTTGCACCCATGGCACGGGTGGGCCCGCAACTCGGCCCGGTAGCGGGCGATCTGCTGGTCGTCGGCAGCCTCGGCCCGCCCCCTGCGGCGCCGCTCCGGCACGATGTGCCCCGCCTTGGTCCGCAGGGCCGACGCCAGATCGCGCCTGGACTGCGGCGACCGCGGGTTGAACGACTTCGGCACCCGCATCCGCTCCACCGCCTCGACCGGCACGGGGAAGTCGATCGACGCGAGCCGCTTGACCTGCCGCTCGGCGGTGAGTACCAAAGGCCGCGGCCCGTCGTGGTATTCGAGCCCGCGATGCGTGTTGGCCCGCCCGGCGGGCAGCCCCGGGTCCAGCACCAGGGCCAGCCCGGCGAACTTCCCGGTCGGGACATGGATGACGTCGCCCGGCTTCAGCTTCTCCAACGACGCCGCTGCGGCGGCCCGCCGCTGTGACGCGCCGTGCTTGGCAAGCTCCGTCTCCCGGTCCTTGAGGTCACGGCGCAGCCGTGCGTACTCCTCGAAGTCGCCGAGGTGACAGGTCATGCCCTCGCGGTAGCCCTCGAGGCCCTCCTCGTTCCTCTGTACCTGCCGGGAGATCCCGACGACCGAGCGGTCGGCCTGGAACTGGGCGAACGAGGTCTCCAGCAGTTCGCGCGACCGGTGCCGCCCGAACTGCTGCACCAGGTTCACGGCCATGTTGTACGAGGGCCGGAAGCTGGACCGCAGCGGATACGTACGCGTACCCGCGAGCCCGGCCAGCGCCCCCGGGTCCATGCCGCGCTGCCACAGCACCACCGCATGGCCCTCGATGTCGATCCCCCGCCGCCCGGCACGCCCGGTCAGCTGGGTGTACTCGCCCGGGGTGATGTCGGCGTGCTGCTCGCCGTTCCACTTGACGAGCTTCTCCAAGACCACTGATCGCGCGGGCATGTTGATGCCGAGGGCGAGGGTCTCCGTCGCGAAGACCGCCTTGACGAGCCCGCGTACGAACAGTTCCTCGACGACTTCCTTGAAGGTCGGCAGCATGCCCGCGTGGTGCGCGGCGATGCCGCGCTCCAGACCTTCGAGCCACTCGTAGTAGCCGAGGACATGGAGATCCTCGGGAGGGATGGACGCGGTCCGCTCCTCGACGATCTCCCGCACCAAGCGGCGCTTGCTGTCGTCATTGAGCCGCAGTCCGGCCTGGAGACACTGCTGCACGGCGGCCTCGCAGCCGGCTCGGCTGAAGATGAACGTGATGGCGGGCAACAGGCCTTCGGCGTCCAGCCGGTCGATGACCTCGGGCCTGGACGGAGTCCAGATCCGGCTGCGTTGGCGCCGCTCGCGCTCGCGGTCGGCCTCCCGCACCATCTTTCCGCGGCGGCGCTCGCGCGGGTTGTATCCGCGCTGGCTCTCGATGCGGGCGAGCCGGACGAGGTCGGGGCTGACCTCGCGGCGGCCGACGCCGCGGCCGCCGTGGTCGGTCTCCTCCTCGAAGAGGTCGTACATCCGGCGGCCGGCCAGGACGTGCTGCCAGAGAGGCACGGGCCGGTTTTCGGAGACGATGACTTCGGTGTCACCGCGGACGGTGTCCAGCCAGTCGCCGAACTCCTCGGCGTTGGACACGGTCGCCGACAGCGACACCAGGGTCACCGAATCGGGCAGATGAATGATCACTTCTTCCCACACCGCGCCACGGAAGCGGTCGGAGAGGTAGTGCACCTCGTCCATCACCACGTAGCCGAGACCGCGCAGTGCCTGGGAGCCCGCGTACAGCATGTTCCGCAGCACTTCGGTGGTCATGACGACCACGGGCGCGTCCCCGTTGACACTGTTGTCGCCGGTCAGCAGGCCGACCTTGTCCGCGCCGTAGCGCTTGACCAGATCGGTGAACTTCTGGTTGGACAGGGCCTTGATGGGCGTGGTGTAGAAGCACTTGCGGCCCTGGCGCAGCGCGAGATGCACGGCGAACTCGCCGACGATCGTCTTGCCCGACCCGGTCGGGGCCGCGACCAGCACCCCTTTACCCGCCTCCAGGGCCTTGCATGCATCGATCTGGAACGGGTCCAGACCGAACTCGTACAACTCGCGGAAGGGCGCGAGCGCCGTGGCCTGCTCGGCGGCGCGGATCCGGAAAGCCTGGTAACGCTCAGCTGGTGAGAGGTCCTCTGTCATCTTGGTTACGAGCCTACCCGTCACCTCTGACAGTCAGCGCGCTCTTTAATTCACTGTGCAAGAACCCTGGCCGCGCCCGGCACACAGGTCGCGGTGAGCGGCAGGGCGCCGAGCGGTTCACCGTCCGCATACGCGGTGACACCAGCCGCGACCAGCTCGATCGACGAGACCCGGTGCACGGTGACCTGGGGAAGGCCGAGGTGCGTGCCCTTGTAGACGCGGGGGAACACCTTGAGCAGGGTGGTACGGCTGCAGTCCCCGACGACGGTCACGTCGAAGAGCCCGTCGTCCATGACGGCGTCCGCACAGATCCGCATCCCGCCGCCATACGTGGACCCGTTGCCCACGGCAATGAGCGTCGCCTCGATCTCCTGGACCGGTCCGCCGCCGAGCCTGACGCGGTACGGGATCGGTCTGAACGCGGCAAGTTCGGCGAGGATCGCCAGGTCGTACTTGAACCGCCCGCCGGCCCAGCGCATCCGGTTGCCCCGGTCGTTGACCCGGGAGTCGAAGCCGGAGGCGAGCACCGAACCGAACCATCGCTCCCCGACCCTGCCGAGGTCGATCTCGCGGACGCTGCCGCCCTTGAGCGCCTCGGCAGCGAGCCGTCCGGCGGCGGCCGGGTCCCGTATCGGCAGGCCGAGGGCGCGGGCGAAGTCGTTGCCGGTACCGACGGCGACGACGCCGAGCGGTGTCATGGTCCCGGCGACGGCCTGGAGGGCGAGGGACATCATGCCGTCCCCGCCCACGGCTATGAGCGCACCGGTCCCGCCCGCGACGGCCTCACGGGCCCGCCGCAGCGCGTCGTCGGCGTCCTCGCCCAGTACCGTGCGCACGGAGATTCCTGCGGCCCGCAACGCGGAAGCGGCCGGCTGCGCGGCGTGCGCGCCCCGGCCGCGTCCTGCGGTGGGATTGACGAAAAGGGTGATCTCGCTGGTCACCCGGGGGACCTTACAAGGTCAGGTGATGTCGTCGTAACCGTTCACGCGATCACTGTCCGTCCCCGCCTTTGCGGGCAGCGACCCGCCCGTCGACACCGACTCGACCTCACCGATGTCCTCGGGGGTCAGGTCCAGCTCCGACGCCTCGTCATCGGCGGGTCCCGCCGCCGCGCGCAGTGCCTTGCGGCGGTCGTTGAGGAGCGAGACCGCCGTGGCGCAGAAGTAGAGGACCCAGATCGGTCCGGCGAGGGCCAGCATGGTGAGCGGGTCCGTACTGGGCGTGGCCACGGCGGCGAAGACCGTGATTCCCATGATCATCCCGCGCCACCAGCCGAGCATCCGCTTGCCGGTGATGACCCCGCCGAGGTTCAGCATGACGAGCAGCAGGGGCAGCTCGAAGGAGAGTCCGAAGACCACCACCATGCGCGTGATCAGGTCCAGCAGGTCATCGAGCGGCAGCTGGTTGTCCAGACCGGCCGGCGAGAAGTCCAGCAGGACCTTGGCCATCGTGGGCAGCGTCTTGTACGCGAAGAAGCCGCCGGCGAGGAAGAGCGGGAAGCCCGCACCGACGAAGGCGAGCGAGTACTTCTTCTCGTGCTTGTGCAGACCCGGGGCGATGAACGCCCACAGCTGGTACAGCCAGATCGGTGACGAAAGGACGAGACCCGCCATGAGGGAAACCTTGAGCGCAAGGGTGAACGGCGTCAGCAGACCGTTCAGGACGATGCGCGCACAGGTGCCGTCCTCCTGCTTCGCGAGTTCGGCGAAGCTCGAATGGCAACCGACCGCCTTCAGCACCGGGTCGGTGAAGAACTCGATGATCCCCTTGTAGAAGAACGCGGCGACGATCGTGACGACGACGATCGCCAGCAGGGCCTTCGCCAGCCGGTTACGCAGCTCACGCAGGTGCTCCACCAGGGGCATGCGGCCCTCTGGGTCCGTCTCCTGCTTGCGGGCAGACTTGAGCAACCCACGTCCTCATCTCGTGCAGCAGGCCGTCACCATGACGGCGCGTGCGTCGGCCCGGTGGTCAGCGGTTGGTCGAGTCGGTCGGCTCGGCAACCGGACGCGAGCTCGTCACATCGCCGGGCGCGGCCTTGATGGTGCGCGGGGCGGCCTGGTCCTGGGCGGCATCGTTCGGCGGGTCCGCGGGGGTGGCCGTCGCGGCACCCTCGGACTTCATCGCCTTGGCCTCGCTCTTGAGGATGCGGGCCGACTTGCCGAGCGAGCGAGCCATGTCAGGAAGCTTCTTCGCGCCGAACAGCAGAACAATGACGACGAGGATCAGGATGATCTCGGGAGCGCCGAGCCTTCCGAACATATGCGTGTACCTTCTCACCGAGGCAGCAGGGGTGGGGCTGATCGAGCGTCGGACAGACGTCCGATCTTCGTACTGTCAGCGATCGTATCCCGCAGGAGTAAACGCAGGGCAATACCCATGCATCCTTGCGATTACGGCCCATGCCTCGCTCTCAGGGCCGCCACCAGCAGCGTACCCTCCGAACCCGAGAAACTGGAGGCCCCGCCCACCCCGGTCGGCCGGTCCGGCGCACAGCTCCCTCGTCCGTGTCAGCGCAACGCCTCGCCAGTGGCGGCGAGATCGGTTGCGGCCCGTTCGAGATCCTCGGCCGCCCGGTTGATGCGCCGAGTGGTATGGGTCACCTGTCGCCCCAGGCGCTGGGCCTCGACGAACACCGTGACGGCCAGTACGCCGAGGACGGCGATCCCGAGGAATCCCAGGGCGATGGCGAGCATGGGCCAGAACATGCGCAGAGCCTCGATGTTGTCTAGTGCCGCGACCGGCAAGGTTTGCCCGTCCAGGAGCGGCGTCCGGTGTGTGTGATCGCAAGGCGGCCGGAAGCCCTTGAGTGGGGTCTTCCCTGCTCGAACGAAGTTGAGAGCTTGGGGAAGGAGCTACCTGGGCTTGTGGCCAACGCCGCGAGCGCGCGTGCCGGGCGTCGCGACGGGGCGAACCTTGCCGGTCGCGACACTAGGTGTCGCAGGAGCCGGGTGTCCGTGTGTCAGGAGTTCTGAAGACTGGTGTGAAGGCGCAGCGTCCGCACGCCCCCACCCGTGAGGAGTTCCACTATCCGCTCCCCGGCGGGCTTACGGACGGCGGCGCCGCACTCGGGGCAGGTGAACGAGTAGAACGTGGTGCGACGGTTGGAGCCGATGGCGAGGCGCAGGGCACCCGCCGCGAGCTCGAAGCGCCCTCGGCAGTCCGGGCAGCTCGCCTTGAACCGTACGGACTCCGGTACCAGCACAGTTGAGATACTCGGCACCACAGACATATTGCTCATATCCCCTCAGGTATCCGTGCAGGCAGGGCTGTCGTAGGCGGCGAGCGCCGCTCGCGCCGCCTGCTGCGCGCTCCGCGCCAGCTCCGGTGGGGCGACGATGCGCCCTTCCCCGCCGAGCCGCAGCGCAAGCCTGCGCAGCGACGCCGGATCGGGCGTGCGCAAGGTGATCCGCAGTCCGCCGTCGGCCAGTTCCTCCGCGCTGTCGTGCGGGTAGTACTCGGCGACCCAGCGGCCGCCGGGCCCGACCTCGATCACCACCTCGGGGTCCTCGGCCGCCGGCTGCACCAGCCCCTCGGACAGGTCCCGCAGTTCCAGCTCCGGCGGTGCGGACGGCTCGTCCAGCAGCCGGATCTCGGCGACCCGGTCGAGCCGGAACGTACGCCGGTCCTCGGAGGACCTGCACCAGGCCTCCATGTACGTATGCCCCACGGCGAACAGCCGGATCGGGTCCACCTCGCGCTCGGTGAGCTCGTCGCGCGCGGGTGAGTAGTACCGCAGCCAGAGCCGTCGCCGCTCCGAGATCGCCCGGTCGACATCGGCGAAGACGCCGCCCTCGGACTCGAAGGTGACCGAGAGCCGGGAGCTCGCCGCCCCGACTTCACCGGCCGCCGTCTCCAGCTTGGCGGTGGCCCGCAGCAGTGCCTGCCGGTCGCTCTCCCGCAGCCCCGGCAGCGTCGCCACGGCGCGCGCCGCGACCAGCAGGGCCGTCGCCTCGTCCGCCGCGAGCCGCAGCGGCTCCGCCACGTCGTCCGGGTTGTGCCACCAGATCCGGTCGCCGTCGGTGTCGATGTCCAGCAGATCACCACCCCGGAAGCTCGTCCCGCACATGGGCAGGACGTCGAGGTCCGAGATCAGCTCGTCCTCGGTGATCCCGAATGCCCGGGCCACGTCCTGCACATGGGCGCCGGGGCGCTCCCTCAGATACGTCACGAGGGACAGCATCCGGCGCGTCTGGTCGATCGCGTTCGTCGCCATGAATACGGTCCCTCCTCAGTCCTTGGCCACGGCGCGCAGCCGGTCCACCACATCGGCCCGCAGATCCGCGGGTTCCTGCACGACGACGTCCGGGCCGAACTCGACGAGCCAGGCGTCGAGACCGTGTCCGTACGGAATCTCCAACTCGTCCCAGCCATCGCCGAGTTCCCGCACCGATATCGCCCGCGAGCGCAGCGGGTATCCGGAGCCGGACCGCAACCGGATCAGCGCGGTCCGGGTCGCCGTCTCCCCCGCCCAGCTCTCGACGGTCTCCCGGACGGTCACCACGTCGGGCACCTCGGCGGTGAAGACCCCGGCCCTCGAACGGACCCGGCCGGTGATCCGGGAGAGGCGGAACACCCGCTCGGCACGACGGTCCCGGTCCCAGCCGGCCAGATACCAGTGACCGCGCCAGCACTCGAGCGTCCAGGGCTCGACCTGGCGCTGCTCCGGGCGGGCGGCGTTGGCCTTGCGGTAGTCGAAAGTGACCGGACGGCGGTCCCGGCATGCCAGCATCAACGGCTCGAACGCTGCCTCATGGACCGGGATACGCGGTTCGAGGGCGCTGTGCACCTCGTACGCGTCCTCGGCCTCCGGCATCCCGGCGGCCCGAAGCTTCTGCAGCGCGCCACTGGCCGCGCCCGCGAGCCGGGCCTGCTGCCACACCTTTGCCGCCAGGCCGAGCGCCGCGGCCTCCTCGGCGTCCAGCGTGATCGGCGGCAGCCGGTTGCTGTCCCGGCGGGCCAGATAGCCGATGTCGCCGTCCAGGTTCTCCACGGTCTCGATGACCAGACCGAGCTCGCGCAGATCGTCCTTGTCCCGCTCGAACATCCGGTTGAAGGCTTCGTCGGAGCCCGCTTCCAGATAGGCCTCGATGGACCCGCGCAGTTCGCGCTTGCTGAGCGGGCGCCGGGTCCCCAGCAGGCACAGCGCCAGGTTCATCAGCCGCTCGGCCTTGGCAATCGCCATCGGCGCCCTTTCTCTACGTGCTCTACGACCCTCGACCGTACCGCTCCGGAGTGTCCGGACAAAAGCGAGGAGGGTGCCGGAGATCTCCGCGCCGCGAAGCGGCCGAGATCTTCAGCACCCTCCTGGAGTCCACGCTCCACGGAACGAGGGCCCGTACGGTCCCGCACGGGCCCTCGTGATGTGTCCGCGGGACGGATCAGACGGCGATCAGGTCGCAGACGAAGATCAGCGTCTCGCCGGGGGCGATACGGCCGCCGGCGCCACGGTCACCGTACGCGAGGTGCGCGGGGATGGTCAGCTGGCGACGGCCGCCGACCTTCATGCCCTGCACGCCCTGGTCCCAGCCGGGGATGACCTGACCGACGCCGAGCTGGAACTGCAGTGGGGTGCCGCGGTTCCACGAGGCGTCGAACTCCTCGCCGGTGGAGAAGGCCACGCCCACGTAGTGGACCTTGACCATGTCGCCGGCCTTGGCGACCGCACCGTCGCCCTCCCAGATGTCCTTGATCTCCAGGTCGGCCGGCGGCTCGCCGCCCGGGAAGTCGATCTCGGGCTTCTCGATGCTCACTGAACTGCTCCTCCACATGAATAACTGGGCAACCGGGACAGTCTTACATCTTTGCCAGCAGGTCCACGGCGAAGACCAGCGTGGACTTGGCGGGGATGGACTGCTGAGCCTTGTCGCCGAATGCCTGGTCCGGCGGGATGACCAGCAGGACACGGCTACCGATCTTCTTACCGATCAGCCCGTTCTTCAGACCCTTGAGGGTCACCTGGGCCAGCGGGAAGGTCTGGGTCTTGCCCGCGGCGTACGTGCTGTCGAACGTCTTACCGTCCTTCCACAGCAGGCCCACATAATTCACGACGACGCTGTCGGTCTCCTTGATGACCTCACCCTTGGACTCCAGGATGTAGTTGGAGACCAGCTTCGTCGGCGGGTCGGTCTTCTCCGGGATCTTGACCGTCGGAGCCTTGCCGTCGGTGTTGGTGCCCACCTTCGGCAGGTCGGCGTTGTCCTGGGCGACCGCGGTGCCCTGGGCCGACGCCGGGATGTGCGTCGCCTTCAGGATGTCCACGACGAAGACCAGGGTGGCGTTCGGCTTGATGCCGCCCTGGCCCTGCGCGCCGTAACCGAGGTCCGGCGGGATGACGAGCTGGACGCGGCTGCCGACCTTCTTCCCGAGGAGCCCCTGGTCCCAGCCCTTGATGACCATGCCGGCACCGAGGGTCAGGTCGAACGGCTGCTTACGGTCGAAGCTGTTGTCGAACGGCTTCGTGGAGTCCCACGCCTGCCCCAGGTAGTTGACCTGGATCGCGTCGCCGTTCTTCAGCGCCGCGCCCTTTCCCTCACTGACGACACGTGTCTTCAGATCCTTGGGAGGATCGCCTTCTCCCTTGGACAGAGTGGGCTTCTCACCGAACTTCGCACCCGCGGTGATCGCGGGAAATGCGTTTTTCGAGGCGGAAGCTGAAGCGGAGGCGGATCCCTTGCCGCTGCCGCCGCACGCCGCTGTCAACAGCAGCAGGGGGACAACGAGAAGGCCGGCAAGTCGGCGCACTGGTTCCTCAGATCTCAGACGGCACAGTTGACTGGGTCCCCGACACTCTAGGGCGTGCACAGGGCCCCGCACGAGGAACGTACGGGGCCCGAGTCGCACAGGAGCCGAGGCGCGTCCTGCGCCCGGTCACATACCCGCGATCAGCTTCTCCACTCGATCGTCCACGGAACGGAACGGGTCCTTGCACAACACCGTGCGCTGCGCTTGGTCGTTGAGCTTGAGGTGGACCCAGTCGACGGTGAAGTCCCGCCGCTGCTCCTGGGCCCTTCGGATGAAGTCACCGCGCAGCCGCGCCCGGGTGGTCTGCGGGGGCACGGACTTGCCCTCGAAGATCTTCAGGTCGTTGCAGATGCGGGCGGCCTGCCCCTTCCGCTCCAGGAGGTAGTACAGCCCGCGGCGCCGGTGGATGTCGTGGTAGGCGAGGTCTATCTGGGCGACCCGCGGATGCGACATCGTCATGTTGTGCTTGGCCCGGTACCGCTCGATGAGCTTGTACTTCATCACCCAGTCGATCTCGGTCCCGACCCGGTCGAGATCCTCGGCCTCGACCGCGTCGAGCGTACGGCCCCACAGCTCCAGGACCTGTTCGACGGTGCCGGTGCGGATGCCGCGGCGGTCGACGAAGTCCACGGCCTTCTCGTAGTACTCCCGCTGTACCTCGATGGCGGACGCCTCGCGGCCGCTGGCGAGGCGCACCTTGCGCTGCCCGGTGATGTCATGGCTGACCTCACGGATCGCCCGGATCGGGTTCTCCAGCGTCAGATCACGCATCACGGTGCCCGCTTCGATCATGCGGAGCACCAGGTCCGTCGCGCCGACCTTGAGCAGCATCGTCGTCTCGGACATGTTGGAGTCACCGACGATGACATGGAGGCGGCGGTACCGCTCCGCGTCCGCGTGCGGTTCGTCACGGGTGTTGATGATCGGACGGGAGCGCGTCGTCGCGGAACTGACGCCCTCCCAGATGTGCTCGGCACGCTGGCTGACGCAGTAGACCGCGCCGCGCGGGGTCTGCAGCACCTTGCCCGCACCACAGATCAGCTGCCTCGTGACGAGAAAGGGAATGAGGATGTCCGCGAGCCGGGAGAATTCTCCGTGCCGCGCCACGAGGTAGTTCTCGTGACACCCGTAGGAGTTTCCCGCCGAATCGGTGTTGTTCTTGAAGAGATAGACGTCGCCCGCGATTCCCTCCTCGTGCAGGCGGCGTTCGGCGTCGACAAGCAGGCCTTCGAGAATGCGCTCGCCGGCCTTGTCGTGGGTGACCAACTCGGTCAGATTGTCGCATTCGGGGGTTGCATATTCCGGATGCGATCCCACGTCGAGGTAGAGGCGGGCGCCGTTCCGCAGAAAGACATTGCTGCTGCGGCCCCATGACACGACACGGCGGAAGAGGTAGCGCGCCACTTCGTCAGGAGACAGTCGGCGCTGTCCCCTGAACGTGCACGTGACGCCGTACTCGTTCTCCAGCCCGAAAATGCGGCGGTCCATGACTGAACATTACGCCTGATGGCCCGAGCTGAAACCGGGTTGGACAGCACCGTTTCGATCGTTTCCCGATCCCTGCACGGAAACATCCGTACGCCCGGGAACTGCGAGGACCCTTCCCGTCGCCAGCAGCACCATCAGTGCGGCCACTCCACCGGCCCCCGCGACGCCGAAGCTCCACGCCGTACCGCCCAGCTCGACGGCCGGGCCCGCCAGGGCCGTTCCCGCCGCCGCGCCCACCCCGAACGTCGTCACGAGCCAGGAGAACGCCTCCGTCACCGTGCCTCGCGGAGCATGCCGGTCCACCACGATGAACGAACACGCGATCGCCGGCGCCAGGAACACCCCGGCGAGCGCGGCCAGGGCGGTCATCGCCACCACATCCGGTGTCAGCATCAGTGGCAGATAGCCGAGGGCCAGCAGCGCGACGATGACCCGCAGCCGGCGCTCCGGCGCTCCGGCCCACTGACGCGCCCCGTACACCGCCCCGCCGATCAGTGCGCCGAGACCGAGCGCGGCCATCAGCCAGCCGTAGACCGCCTCCCGGCCGTGGTCGTCGGCGTACGCGACGCCCGCCACCGTGATCGAGCCCAGCGCGAGCCCGACGAAGAAGAAGGAACCGAGAAGCGCCAGCAGTCCCGGCGAGCGCAGCGCACCCAGCCAGTGCGCCTCGCGGGGCGCCGAGCGCCAGGTACGGGAGGGCTCCGACATCACCACGGAGAGCGCGCCCAGCACTCCTATCGTGTTGATGACGAGCAGCGCGGCGGCGGGCGACCAGAGCGAGACCAGCACCGTCACCAGCAGCGGGCCCACGGTGAACATGACCTCCTGGGCCACGGCGTCCATGGCGTACGCCCGGTGCACCCGGTCCTCCCTCCCCAGGACCGTCGGCCACAGCGCCCGCAGTCCCCCCTCCAGCGGCGGCGTGAACACGCCTGCCACGATCACGGCCCCGTACGCCAGCGGAAGCGATTCGAGGCCCACCAGAGCCAGCAGGGACATGCCCAGCGCGGAGACGACGGACGCGGGGAGCTGGACGCGCGGCTGGCCGTACAGGTCCACCGCCCGGCCCAGCAGGGGCTGCCCGACCGCCGTGGCGAGGCCGTACACCGCCGCGAGCGCCCCCGCGAGGGTGTAGCTGCCGCCCTCGGCCCGGGTGAACAGGACGATCGCGATGTGGGCGGTGCCGCTCGGCAGGCGTCCCACCAGCGTGCCGATCAGCAGCCGCGCGGCATGCCGCGCCCGGAGGATGTCCAGATATCCCGCGGCCATGTCCGCCCCTCTCCGCCGGGCGCCTTCCGGACACCTGAGGTTTTACGTATAACGTCGAGCCTCATACGTACCATGTGCCCTGTCCCCAGGTCCACCTCACCGCCCGCACCAGCACCGCACCCGCCCAGTCCGGAGGCCCCCGTGACCAGCGCATCCCAGCCCGCCCCGGCCCGGCCCACCAGCCGCGACGTCGCGCGGGCCGCAGGCGTCTCCCAGGCCACCGTCTCGCTCGTCCTCGGCGGCAAATGGCGCGGCAGGGTCTCCGAGGCGACCGCCGCGCGGGTCCGCGCCGCCACCCAGGACCTCGGCTACCGGCCCAATCTCGCCGCCCGCAGCCTCCGCCTCGGCCGCACCAGGACCGCGCTGCTGGTCGTGCCGGCGCTCACCAACGAATTCTTCGCGCGTGTCTACACCGGCGCCGCCGCCGTCGCCGCCGAACACGACTTCGGGGTCGTCCTCTACCCCTCCCCCGACGGCACGGGTCCGGCCAGGGACCCCTTCGCCTCCGCCCGCGCCGCCCTCGACGGGGTCATCGCCTCGTCCATGGCCGCCGACGCCCTCGACGCCCTGCGCGGCGCCGACCTGCCTCTGGTCATGCTGGACAGCGACCCCGCGGACACCGGCGTCGCGGCCCGGGTCAACCTCGACATCGCCGACGGCATGCGGCAGGTGACGGACCATCTCCTCACCCTCGGCCACCGCCGCTTCCTGCACCTGGCGTCGGCCATCGACTCCTGGACCTTCGCCGTTCGCGCCGGGGCCGTCCGCGACACCCTGCGGGGCGTGCCCGGCTCCTCCGTACGAACCGTCCCGGCAGCGCTCGACGTACGGGCCGGCCGGGAAGCCACGGAACACGCTCTGGCCGCCCCCGGCCCCCGGCCGACCGCGATCATCTGCGACGACGACATCCTCGCCGCGGGCGCCTGCAAGGCCGCCCGCCGGCTCGGCCTGCGGGTTCCCGACGACCTCTCCGTCACCGGCTTCGACGACCTTGCTCTGGCGACCGCCGTCGAACCCGAACTCACCACCGTTCAGCTCCCCGCCGAGCAGGTCGGCGAGCGCGGCATGACCGCCCTCCTGTCCGTGCTCGACGGCTGCCCGGCCGAATCAGGCGGCCTGCCGGTGCAGCTGGTCGTCCGCGGCTCCTCCGGGCCCCCGCCGCCCCGTTCATGACGATGCCCCGGCCCACCGCGAACGGTGGACCGGGGCACGGGAACATCCGGCAGGGCTACTCCTGGGACGACTCCGGGGACGCCGGCGGCTCCGCGGACTCGGCGGCCCCCGACGACTTCGTGACATCGGTGGGAGCCTCGCCCCCCTCGCCGTCCTCCAGATCCGACGGGGCATCCGTCGGCGTGGCCCCGCCGTCGGCCTCCAGCAGCCGCGCCAGCTGCCGCCCGACAATCCGCTTGAACTTCCGCTGCTGAGGCCGCGTGCGGTCCAGGACCGCCACCTCGAGCCGCTCCGCGGGAATCTCCCGCTCGCTCCCGTTGGGATCACGGGACAGTGCCTGCACAGCCAGCTTGAGCGCCTCCGCCAGCGTCATTCCGTCACGGTGGCGCTGGTCCAGGAACGTGCTGATCTGTTCCGCATTGCCGCCCACCGCGACCGAACCGTGCTCGTCCACGATCGAGCCGTCGTGCGGCAGCCGGTAGATCTGATCGCCCTCGGGCTCGACGCCCACCTCGGCGACCACCAGCTCCACCTCGTACGGCTTCTCCGCCGCACTGGAGAAAATGGTGCCCAGGGTCTGCGCATAGACATTGGCCAGCCCACGGGCCGTCACGTCATCGCGGTCGTAGGTATATCCGCGGAGATCGGCATAACGGACGCCGCCGATACGCAGATTCTCGTACTCGTTGTACTTACCGGCGGCGGCGAAACCGATCCGGTCATAGATCTCGCTGAACTTGTGCAGCGCACGGGACGGGTTCTCGCCGACGAACACAATGCCGTCGGCGTACTGCAGCACAACCAGGCTGCGACCACGGGCAATGCCCTTCCGGGCGTATTCCGCCCGGTCGGCCATGGCCTGCTGAGGTGAGACATAGAACGGCGTCGACACCGGCTATCCGTCCCTTTCTGTCAGTGACGAGTGCATCGAAGAAGCCCCGGGATCCGGATCAGAGCAGCGCGGCGCGCGGGCCGTCGGGCTGTTCCATCCGACGCTCCAGGACCGACCGCGCGATGTCGGAGGAATCCGCGTCGGTGAGCCTCCGGAAGCCCTCGTCGGTGATGACGGTGACGATCGGATAGATCCGCCGGGCCACATCGGGGCCGCCGGTCGCCGAGTCGTCGTCCGCGGCGTCGTACAGAGCCTGCACGACCAGGGTGAGCGCCTCCTGCTCCGTCAGGCCCTCGCGGTAGAGCTTCTTCATCGCCCCGCGGGCAAAGATCGACCCGGAGCCGGTGGACGCGTAGCCCTGCTCCTCGGAGCGGCCACCGGTGACGTCGTACGAGAAGATCCGGCCCTTCTCGCGGTCGACGTCGAAGCCGGCGAAGAGCGGAACCACGGCGAGGCCCTGCATGGCCATGGCCAGATTGCTGCGGATCATCGTGGAGAGCCGGTTCGCCTTGCCCTCCAGGGAGAGCTGCGCCCCCTCGACCTTCTCGAAGTGCTCCAGTTCCAGCTGGAAGAGCTTGACCATCTCCACGGCGAGCCCGGCCGTACCGGCGATCCCCACCGCCGAGTACTCGTCGGCCGGGAAGACCTTCTCGATGTCGCGCTGCGCGATCATGTTGCCCATGGTCGCCCGCCGGTCGCCGGCGAGAACCACACCACCGGCGAACGTCGCGGCGACGATGGTCGTCCCGTGCGGCGCCTCGATCGCCCCCTGCAGGGGCGGCAGCTTCCGGTTGCCCGGGAGCATCTCGGGAGAATGGTCGGACAGGAAGTCCATGAACGAAGAGGATCCCGGCGTCAGGAAGGCAGCTGGTAGACGCCCGGTGCTACGAGTGTTGGCTTCCACGCGTTTCCCTCCAGGTATGCGATGGCCCTGCGCAAGGTGTCAGGATCATCTCCCAGCTTGCCGATGGCCGAATTGCAGTTGAAGCACAGTACGCCCCGGACCCTACCCGTCTCGTGACAGTGATCAACATGCACGGCGGGGGCGGCCAGGCAGATCGTGCAGATACCCATCTGCGACGAGATCATCTCGTCGCGCTCGGCTTCGGTCATGCCGTACTGACGCTTCAGGTGGCCCGCACGCCCCTTCACCGCTTTGCAGGGCTTGCAGAGCGTGGCGAAGCCATCCGAAGCCCGACGGTTCCGGTCCCACTCACTGTGCGGCTTGATCTCCCCGCAAGTGCGGCAGAACTTGTGCCCTCCGGGCGTCTCGACCCTGGGCCTGACGTTCTTGCCGCGAGCCAGCTGCCGTGACTGGTGGTACACAGCTGCACACTTACGGCAATACGCCTGGAGGCCATCCCGCATAGACCTATTGCTGGCGAACTCCGCCCGCGGCTTTGGCTCCTGGCACCGCGCGCATCGCTTCGACTCACTCAACTTGAGCACTCCAGCACCCTCACCCTCGACCTTTGAATCGAAGGCAAATTCACTCTCCACCCTTCTGAACGAAGGATCGAACGAAGTCCTCTGCGTTCTCCTCGAGTACATCGTCGATTTCGTCCAGAACCGAGTCGACATCGTCGCTCAGCTTCTCCTGCCGCTCCTTGAGGTCGTCGGCAGCCTGCGCGTCCTGCGTCTGTTCCTCGACCTCCTCGGTGGAGCGTGTCGCCTTCTGCTGTCCGCCGCCGGTGTCCTTGGTCGCCATGTAGCTCACCCCGCTCGGTTCGAAGCACTTGATCAGACCCTACCTACGGGGTCCGACATTGGCCCGGTAGTTCTCTACAACGCCCGGGGACCATCTCGATGATTCCCAGTCGGCGGCTGTTTCAGCCGCCGGACAGCACCCGGACCAGCTCTTCCGCCGTGCGACAGCGGTCCAGGAGCTCCTTGACGTGGTTACGGGTCCCCCGGAGCGGTTCCAGGGTGGGGACCCGCTGCAGCGAGTCATGGCCCGGCAGGTCGAAGATGACCGAGTCCCAGGAGGCCGCGGCGACGTCGTCCGCGTACTGCTCCAGGCAGCGACCGCGGAAGTACGCCCTGGTGTCCTCAGGGGGCTTCGTACGGGCCTCCTCGACCTCGCGCTCGTCCAGCAGGCGTTTCATCTTCCCGCGGGCCGCGAGACGGTTGTAGAGACCCTTCTCGGGCCTCACATCGGCGTACTGGAGGTCCACCAGGTGCAGCCGGGCCGCGTCCCAGTCCAGGCCGTCGCGGCGGCGGTAGCCCTCCATGAGTTCCCGCTTGGCGATCCAGTCGAGCTCGCCCGACAGGCTCATAGGATCGTTCTCCAGCCGGTTGAGGGTGTCCTCCCAGCGGATCAGGATGTCCTTGGTCTGCTCGTCGGCGTCCGCCCCGTACCGCTCCTCGACGTATTTGCGGCCCAGCTCGAAGTACTCCATCTGGAGCTGCACCGCGGTGAGTGTCCGGCCGCTGCGGAGCGTGATCAGATGCTCCAGGGTCGGGTCGTGGGAGACCTGGTGCAGGGTGCGCACCGGCTGGTCGACGGCCAGATCGACGTTGATGAAGCCGTCCTCGATCATGGACAGGACGAGCGCCGTGGTGCCGAGCTTGAGATAGGTGGAGATCTCCGACAGATTCGCGTCGCCGATGATCACATGGAGACGGCGGTACTTCTCGGCATCGGAGTGGGGTTCGTCGCGGGTGTTGATAATGGGGCGCTTGAGGGTCGTTTCGAGGCCGACCTCGACCTCGAAGTAGTCCGCCCGCTGGCTGATCTGGAAGCCGTGCTCGTGGCCGTCCTGGCCGATTCCCACGCGGCCCGCGCCGGTGACGACCTGGCGCGAGACGAAGAACGGGGTCAGGTGGCGCACGATGTCGGAGAACGGGGTCTCCCGCTTCATCAGGTAGTTCTCGTGCGTGCCGTACGAGGCGCCCTTGTTGTCGGTGTTGTTCTTGTAGAGGTGGATGGGCTGGGCGCCGGGGAGCTGGGCCGCGCGCTCGGCGGCCTCGGCCATGACGCGTTCGCCGGCCTTGTCCCAGAGGACGGCGTCCCGCGGGTTGGTGACCTCCGGCGAGCTGTACTCGGGGTGTGCGTGGTCGACGTAGAGCCGGGCACCGTTGGTGAGGATGACATTGGCGAGGCCGATGTCCTCGTCGGTGAGCTGGCTGGAGTCGGCGGTTTCGCGGGCGAGGTCGAAGCCTCGCGCGTCACGCAGCGGATTCTCCTCCTCGAAGTCCCAGCGGGCGCGTCGCGCCCGGTGCATCGCCGCCGCGTAGGCGTTGACGATCTGGGACGAGGTGAGCATGGCATTGGCGTTGGGGTGTCCGGGCACGGAGATGCCGTACTCCGTCTCGATGCCCATTACTCGCCGTACGGTCATGCGGCCCTCCTTGCCCGGCGGCGTTCCCTTCCGGGATCGGCGCTCAAGTACCGCTGCTTGTCCGGTGCGTGTGCGGTGCCCGTCCCCGCACTGCGCGCCTGGCGGTACGGAAGAGCCTAGAGCGCCTCTGCGCTGGTGGGGAGATCAATTACGTCATTGCTCCAGTGTCGTGGGAGCTGTCCGGAAAGCAACCGGCTGCGGATGCCCGGCCGGGCATCCGCAGCGGGTCTGCGTTCTACAGGTACTGCCCGGTGTTTGCCACCGTGTCGATGGAGCGACCGGTGTCTGCGCCCTGCTTTCCGGTGACAAGGGTGCGGATGAAGACGATCCGCTCGCCCTTCTTGCCGGAGATCCTGGCCCAGTCGTCGGGGTTGGTGGTGTTGGGAAGGTCCTCGTTCTCCTTGAACTCATCCACACACGCCTGGAGGAGATGGGAGACGCGAAGGCCCTTCTGGCCCTGGTCGAGGAAGGCCTTGATGGCCATCTTCTTGGCCCGGTCGACGATGTTCTGGATCATCGCGCCGGAGTTGAAGTCCTTGAAGTACAGGACTTCCTTGTCGCCGTTGGCGTACGTGACTTCGAGGAAGCGGTTCTCCTCGGACTCGGTGTACATCCGCTCGACAACGGACTGGATCATGGCGTGAGCTGCGACTTCCTTGGAACCGGCGTGCTCGGCAAGATCGTCGGCGTGCAGCGGCAGAGAGGGCGTGAGGTACTTCGCGAAGATGTCCTTCGCCGCCTCCGCGTCCGGACGCTCGATCTTGATCTTCACATCGAGACGGCCGGGCCGCAGGATGGCGGGGTCGATCATGTCCTCGCGGTTGGAGGCGCCGATCACGATGACGTTCTCCAGGCCCTCCACGCCGTCGATCTCGGCGAGCAGCTGGGGGACGATGGTGTTCTCCACGTCCGAGCTGACACCGGATCCGCGGGTGCGGAAGAGGGATTCCATCTCGTCGAAGAAGACGATGACGGGGGTACCCTCGCCGGCCTTTTCGCGGGCCCGCTGGAAGACGAGACGGATGTGCCGCTCGGTCTCACCGACATATTTGTTGAGGAGCTCCGGACCCTTGATGTTGAGGAAGTAGCTCTTTCCGGCGGGCTGGCCGGTGACTTCCGCGACCTTCTTGGCCAGGGAGTTGGCGACGGCCTTGGCGATGAGTGTCTTGCCGCAGCCGGGCGGACCGTAGAGCAGGATGCCCTTCGGCGGCCGCAGTTCGTGCTCCTTGAAGAGGTCGGGGTGGAGGTAGGGCAGCTCGACCGCGTCCCGGATCAGCTCGATCTGCTCGCCCAGGCCGCCGATCTTGGTGTAGTCGATGTCCGGAACCTCTTCGAGGACGAGCTCCTCGACCTCGCTCTTCGGGACCACCTCGTAGACGTAACCGGACCTGGGTTCGAGCAGGAGCGCATCGCCGGGCCGGATATTGATGTCGAGGAGCGGCTCGGCGAGCCGTACCACTCGTTCCTCGTCGGTGTGCCCAATGACCAGGGCGCGCTCGCCGTCCTCGAGGATCTCCTTGAGGGTGACGATGTCCCCGGCCCGCTCGAATTCCATGGCCTCGACCACGTTGAGCGCTTCGTTGAGCATGACTTCCTGGCCGCGCCGGAGGTCGTCGATCTCGACACTGGGACTGACGTTCACCCGGAGCTTGCGGCCCCCGGTGAAGATGTCGCAGGTGCCGTCCTCATTGCCCTGCAGGAAGACTCCGAAGCCGGCCGGCGGCTGTGCGAGCCGGTCGACTTCCTCCTTGAGGGCCACGATCTGGTCGCGGGCCTCGCGCAGGGTGTTGGCAAGCCGTTCGTTCTGTGCGGACACGCCTGCGAGGTTCGTCTGCAACTCGACGATCCGCTCTTCGAGAATCCTCGTATGGCGCGGAGAGTCGGCGAGCTTACGTCGCAGGACGGCGATTTCCTGCTCAAGATAGGCGACCTGGCCGGCTGGGTCTTCGGACCCCCGCCCGGGCCGGATGCCGCGGTTGATGTCGTCGTCGTGGGCTGCCACGGTCCTCACCTCCTCCAAGGGGAGCTGGACGCTTCCTGACCCTACCTGGGTGGGTGATGATTGAAACCCCTAGATCACAAAGACTGCGGGGTGTGTCCGATGTTCACCCTTGCGCTCTCCCTCACGCCAGGGGAATACCCACCGTTCAACATCGGAAAGCGGCCGGTTGTATCGTCGAACCGGTCAACACCCGTCAGGGCTGGCTACTTTTGGTTCGGATACGCAGGGAACGGCAGGAAAAATGACCGTGCAGCAGGACGCTCCCACCGGAAGCGACACGCAGGACCTGGAGGTCTGGATCGACCAGGACCTCTGCACGGGAGACGGGATCTGCGTCCAGTACGCACCCGAGGTCTTCGAGCTGGACATCGACGGTCTGGCGTACGTGAAGAGCGACGACGACGAGCTGCTGCAGGACAAGGGGGCGACGACACCCGTTCCGCTTCAGCTGCTTCAGGACGTGGTCGATTCGGCCAAGGAGTGCCCGGGCGACTGCATTCATGTACGTCGCGTTTCGGACAGGGTCGAGGTCTACGGCCCCGACGCAGCCTGATCCGCCGGCTCCGGCCTTCCGGGTACGGGAAGTGACCGGTCAGGCGCTGTTCGCTTCGCTCTCCACGGCGCGGACGAAGGCGCCGTTCCGCCACTGCCAGGTCACCTTTTCCTGCTGATCGGGACAGCAGCGCGGGATCTCGGGCGAGGAGTAGCCGAGGAGCGTGGCGGAGATGATTCCGTCACGCACGGTGAAGTCACCGATGCTCATCTTCTGGGCGGGGTCCACCAGGGTCGCAACGACCCGGGGTGCGGCCCCGCTTCCCTGTGTGAGGACGTAGACGCCGCTCGGCGGGGTGCCGGATCCGGCCGCACAGTGGACCACGGCGACGGTTTCCGGCCGGTCGTCGCCGTCGAGGTCACCGGGGACCTGCTTGGCGACGGTGTTCCCCACCGTCCCGCAGTCCAGCGGGAAGGTCGCCCGGGCCGGATCGGGGGCGGCCACGGGCGCGGTGCCGTGCTGCGTGGCGGTGCGGTGCGGGGGCGAGGCCGAGGCGGTGGTGGCATCAGGCTGGAACATGCCCGCTGCCGCGACGACGGCGGCCATCGCGGTCGCGGTCACGAGCCACTGCATCGGCCCGGTGTCGGTGTGCGCGAGGTCCGGGAGCTCGGAGGTCTGCACGCGGGATGTCTCCTGTGGTTCCTGTGGTGCGGCGATGCCGGGAAGGCGGGGCGTCAGCCCTGGGGTGGGGGTGGCCAGCATCGTGCCACACCCCGCAGGGCCGTGGAACGGTGGGGTCGGCACGGTTTCGGATTCCGTGCGCAGCCCCGCACCAGCAGCCTCCGCACGGGCAACGAATGGGCGCCGCCGCGGAGTTCCCGGGTCGGTCCGGGAACTCCGCGGCGGCGCCGGTGCGTTGCGCGGGGGGTCAGCCGCGGGAGGAGGAGCCGCTCTGACTGCCGGGACCGTCGTAGTCCTCGCCGTAAGCGCCCTTGGCCGGACGGCGACGGCGCAGCGGGGCCTCCACACCGTCGGCCAGGCGGCGCGCGGTGACGAGGAAGCCGGTGTGGCCGATCATGCGGTGGTCCGGGCGGACCGCGAGACCCTCGACGTGCCAGTTGCGGATCATCGATTCCCAGGGCTGCGGTTCGGCGAAGCAGCCGATCTCGCGGATGGACTCGACGGTCCGGGCGAGCTGGGTGGTGGTCGCGACGTAGGCGCAGAGGATGCCGCCGGGGACGAGCGCCTTGGAGACGGCCTCCAGGCATTCCCAGGGGGCGAGCATGTCGAGGATAACCCGGTCGACATCGGTGTCGGAGAGGTTGTCCTGGAGGTCGCCGACGGTGAGCTGCCACGCGGGGTGCGGCTCACCGAAGTAGCGCTCGACGTTCTGCTGGGCGATCTCCGCGAAGTCCTCGCGGCGCTCGTACGAGTGCAGCATGCCCTGGTCGCCGATGGCGCGGAGCAGGAAGGTGGAGAGCGAGCCGGAGCCGACGCCGGCTTCCACGACGCGGGCGCCGGGGAAGATGTCGGCGAACGCCAGGATCTGCCCCGCGTCCTTGGGGTAGACCACGGCGGCGCCGCGGGGCATGGACAGGACGTAGTCGGGGAGCAGGGGGCGCAGCGCGAGGTAGGCGACGTTTCCCGTGGTTCGGACCACACTGCCCTCGGGGGCACCGATCAGCTCGTCGTGCGGGAAAGAACCCTTGTGGGTGTGGAAGTTCTTTCCGGCTTCGAGCGTGAAGGTGTAGTGGCGTCCCTTGGGGTCGGTGAGCTGGACCTGGTCCCCGACCTTGAAGGGCCCGCGTCGGCGGGCGGCACCGGTCGGTTCAGACATGTGACCAGCGTACCGGTGTTTCCAGGGGCTCCGACCGCGCGCCGGAGAGCCCGGCCGGACAGCCCTCAGGCGGCGGGGCGGGCCATGGCGGCGACGAAGGCGCGTTCGACGTCGGCGGTGGAGAGGACTCCGTAGATCTCGCCGGTCTCTTCGAGGACCAGGTATTCGGTGGCGGGGCTGGCCTTCAGGGTGTCGAGGAGTTCTTCGCCGGTGAGTTCGGCGGAGATCATCATTCCGGCGGTCAGATCCTGGGCGAGGGCACTCACGGCGACCCAGGGACGGCGGTGTTCGGGGATGGAGACGATGGCGGCCTCGCGGACGACGGCCTTGGGGTCGCCGTGTCCGTCGACGACGACGAGGGCGCGGGCACCTGCCTCGTTGGCGCGGCGGAGCGCTTCGGAGAGGGGGGTGGCGGCTTCCACGGGGACGGCACGGCGGGTGAGGGTGCGGGCGCGCAGGTCGGGGAGGTGTTCGCGCAGGCGGGCCATGCGGAGGCTGTTGCCCGCTCCGGTCCAGATGATGGCGGCGAGGATCGCGGCGAGCAGGGCGTTGGTGACGGTGTCCATGCCGCTGACGTCGTCGGGGTTGTTCCCGAGCCCGCCGATGCGGGTGAGGAGCGGGAGCCCGATGAGGACGGTGACGGCGAGAGCGCGCCCGACCCAGGCGGCGGCGACGGTGCCGCTCATGGCGCGGCCGGTGATCTTCCAGACGACGGCACGGAGCATGCGGCCACCGTCGAGCGGGAGGCCGGGCAGCAGGTTGAAGGCGGCGACGATGAGGTTGGAGATCATCAGTCCGGCGAGCAGGACGCCGGGGACGGTGCCGGGTTCGACGAACTTCATGGCGCCGTAGAAGACGCCGGCGAGTACCAGGGAGAGCAGGGGACCGACGAAGGCGAGTACGAATTCGCGGCCAGGAGTCTCGGACTCCTTCTCGATCTCGGAGACGCCGCCGAAGAACTGCAGCTGGATGCGGCGCACGGGAAGCTTGTAGCGGAGCGCGGCGACCGTGTGCGCGAGTTCGTGGACGAGCACGGAGGCGTAGAAGGCGATCGCGAAGAATAGGGAGACCAGATAGCGGACCGCGCCGAGCTCCGGCAGGACGCGCTCGAGCTGGCCGCCGAAGACCCAGGTGATGAGCGCCGCGACAAGGAACCAGCTGGGCGCGACGTATACCGGCACGCCGAAGGGGCGACCCATCAGGATCCCGCCGCCCGGCTCCCGGGGACGCTGCGGTTTGCCGTTCTCGGGCGCGGCGGGGTCCGTTCCGCCGGCGCCGGGCTGCGGCTGCCCGCTGTCGCCGCTCTCGTCCACGGGGTCCCTTCGGTCGGTGCCTTTCGGCACGATCATGCAGTGTGCGAGGGTCTGGCGTCGATGGTATGCCGCCTATGGCCTCCCGCTCTATCGCGGGGAGGCCCCGAGTGTCAGTGGCGGGTCGTAGGGTCTTCGTCATGACTTCCGTGCCCCGGCCGCCGCAGCCGCCTTCGTCCCTGTCGCCGTCGCGGGCGAGCGATTTCATGCAGTGTCCGCTGCTGTACCGGTTCCGGGTGATCGACAAGCTGCCGGAGAAGCCCAGTGAGGCGGCTACCCGGGGCACGCTGGTGCACGCGGTGCTGGAGCGGCTCTTCGACGCACCGGCGGCGGAGCGTACGGCCGGCCGGGCGACGGCGATGGTTCCTGGCCAGTGGGACCGGCTGCTGGAGTCGAAGCCGGAGTTGTCGGAGCTGTTCGCGGAGGATGCGGAGGGCGAGCGGCTGGCCCGCTGGCTGTCGGAGGCGGAGAGCCTGGTGGAGCGGTGGTTCTCGCTGGAGGATCCGACGCGCCTGGAGCCGGCCGAGCGGGAGATGTTCGTCGAGACGGAGCTGGAGTCGGGGCTGCGGCTGCGCGGGGTGATCGACCGGATCGATGTGGCACCGACGGGTGAGGTCCGGATCGTCGACTACAAGACGGGGAAGGCGCCGCGGCCGGAGTATGCGGAGGGCGCGCTGTTCCAGATGAAGTTCTACGCCCTGGTGATCTGGCGGCTGAAGGGTGTGGTGCCGCGCCGGCTGCAACTGGTCTATCTGGGCAGCGGCGACGTCATGACGTACGACCCGGTCGTGGCGGATCTGGAGCGGGTGGAGCGGAAGCTGCTGGCGCTGTGGGACGCGATCCGGCTGGCCACGGAGACGGGCGAGTGGCGGCCGCGGCCGACGAAGCTGTGCGGCTGGTGCGACCACCAGGCGGTCTGTCCGGAATTCGGCGGGACTCCCCCGGTCTATCCGCTGCCGGTCCGCCCGGCCGTTCCGGTCCAGGGTGCGCAGGGCAGAATGGACCCGGGCCAGGCCGAGGCCGCCCGGCCGGCGGCCGTTGAAGGAGCTTGAGGAGATCTGGTGGCAATCCGCGTCCTACTGGTCGACGACCAGCCGCTGCTGCGCACGGGCTTCCGGATGATTCTTGAGGCGGAGGGGGATCTGGCGGTGGTGGGCGAGGCCGGTGACGGTCTCCAGGCTCTCGATCAGGTGCGGGCACTGCAGCCCGATGTGGTGCTGATGGACATCCGTATGCCGCGGATGGACGGGGTCGAGGCGACGCGTCAGATCACCGGGCCGGGCCGGGACGGCCCGGCGAAGGTGCTGGTGCTGACCACGTTCGATCTCGACGAGTACGTGGTGGAGGCATTGCGCGCCGGTGCCAGTGGCTTCCTGCTGAAGGACGCTCCGGCCAATGAGCTGGTGCAGGCGATCCGGGTGGTCGCGGCAGGCGAGGCGATGCTGGCCCCGAGCATCACGCGCAGACTGCTGGACAAGTACGCGGATCATCTGCCGTCGGGCGAGGATCCCGTGCCGAACACCCTGCACACGCTGACGGATCGTGAGGTGGAGGTGCTGAAGCTGGTGGCGCGCGGTCTGTCGAATGCGGAGATCGCCGCCGATCTGTTCGTCAGCGAGACGACGGTCAAGACGCATGTGGGCCATGTGCTGACGAAGCTGGGGCTGCGCGACCGGGTGCAGGCCGCGGTGTACGCGTACGAGAGCGGACTGGTGCGCCCCGGCGCCCAGTGATCCGGCACGGTTCGGCCGGGACCGGGCGTCGGAGCGGCGCCGTGGTTCAGAGGCTGTCGGGCTACCTCTGATCGGGCGGTCGTGCCCTGGCACGCACGCTCGCGGCGTCGCCGAAACGTCCTAGTAGCTCCTTCCCCAAGCTCTCAGCTTCGTTCGAGCAGGGGAGGCCCCATCCGAGGACCTTCCGGCGCCTTGGGATCGCACGCACCAGACACCCCGCCCGCTTCCCGATCGAAGGTAGCTCGACAGCCTCTCAGGCGGTGCTGCGGCCCAGCTCCCAGAACTGGAGGTCGGCGGAGGAGTTGACCGACCACTCGACGCCGGTGAGGCCGTCGCGGGAGGCAATGTACTGCTTTCCCTGCCAGACCGGGAGCACAGGAACGTCGGTGGCGACGAGGTCCTGGAGCTTCTGGAAGGTCTTGGAGGCGGCGGCGCGGTCGGCGGCGCGGCGGGACTGCGGGATCAGCGTGTTCTGGGCCAGCGCGGACTTGTAGGGCGAGTTGAGGAAGTTGTCCTTGTCGAGGAACGGCGCCGTGTAGTTGTCCGGGTCCGGGAAGTCAGGGAGCCAGCCCAGGCCGTAGACGGCGTAGTCGCCGCGCTTCTGTGCCACTCGGTACTTCGCCCAGGGGGTGCCCCGGGTGGTGACGTCGAACAGCCCGGTGTCGTTCAGCTGCTTCTTCAGCGTCTTGAACTCGTCGGCGGTGGCCGGACCGTAGTAGTCGGTCGTGTAGTGCAGGGTGAACTTCACCGGGGTCTCGATGCCGGCGGCCCGCAGAAGGGCGGCGGCCTTGCCGGTGCTGGGCTCGCCGTACTTGTTGTAGAACGAGTTGGTGTGCCCGGTGATGCTGGACGGGATCAGCGAGTAGAGCGGCTCGGCGGTGGTGCCGTAGACCTGGCCGGCGATCTGGCCGCGGTCGATGACCTGGGCGATGGCCTGGCGGACGGCCTTGTTCTTCACCGCGGGGTCGGTGGTGTCGAAGCCCAGGTAGCTGATGGCGAGGCCGGGCATCTCGGTGAGTTTGATGCCGTCCTTCGGCTTCTCCAGCATCTGCTTGGCCTGGCCGGGCGACATGGTGCGGGTCATCATGTCGATCTTCTTGTCGTCGAGTGCCTTGCCCATCGCCGTGGCGTCGGGGAAGAGGTCGAGCTCGACCTTGTCGTTGAGGATCTTCAGATCGCCCTTGTACTTCGGGTTCCTGGTGAAGACGACCTTGTCGACCCGGTTGTTCCTGACTTCCGGCTTCATCGTGTAGGGGCCCGAGCCGTCGACCTGGAAGCCGTCACGCGGGGACTTCGCCGGGTACTTGCTCTTCGGCACGATGCCGGCGGCCGGGGTGGCGAGCTTGTAGGGGAAGGTCGCGTCCGGCGTCTTCAGGTGGAAGATGACTTCGTTGTCGTCAGGCGTCTCGATCGTGTCGATGTTGGCGAGCAGGCTGACGGGTCCGTTGTCGGAGTCGATGCCGATGACCCGGTTGATGGAGTACTTGACGTCCTCGGCGGTGACGGGCACGCCGCTCGCGAAGGTGAGACCGCTGCGCAGCCTGCAGCGGTAGCTCTCGTTCTGCCGGTCAGTGAACGTACAGCTCTCGGCGGCCTCGGGGACGGGCTCGCCGCCGCCGCGCGGGACGTGGGTCAGCGTCTGCACGGTCTGCCGCAGGACGTTCCAGACGCCTGCTTCGTAGCCGATGGCGGGGTCGAGCGGCGCGGGGTTGTCCTCGGTGGCGACGAACTGGTCCGTGGTGCCGACAACGATGGCGGCATTGCCATCGCTCCCGCCGTCCGTCGCGCCGCAGGCGGCGAGTCCGGGGGCGAGCAGGCCGACGACGGCCGGCAGCACCAGAGTCTTGCGGTTCATCTTGGACGTTCTCCCTCATCCGGCCATTGAGAAAACGACATTAGTGGGCGCCGCCGGTAATCCCTGACCGGCGGCGCCCCACGCGCCATCGAATGGTGATGAGAATTGTCGCCGAACTGATTTCCCGGGCGGGGAAGGTTCCCTACAGGACTCCACGAATCGGGGCAGTGGGGCGGATCAAAACGAACCTGACCACGGGTCTTCGAGGTGACAAAGCTCACCTCTGGGCCATTCTCCGCCTTGGCATGCACCCGACTTTTCCCTACGCATGCATGACGAAACGCACACACGGCGATGCCGAGAGCTTTTCTGTTCATTCACAGAAATACTCTCGGTACGGGGATCAATGCGTTCCCGTGACCAGGCCGCGGAGAAATGCGAGATCGACTTCTTCGAGGGAGCCCACCACGGCCCGGCCCGATGCGGGCGCGATCGGTGCGACGGAGGGTACGGCGACGACCCAGCAGCCGGCTGCCTCTGCCGCGGCGACACCGGTCGCGGTGTCCTCGATGACCGCACAGCGCTCGGGGGCTGCCCCGAAGCCGGAGGCGGCGGTGAGGTAGGGCTCCGGGTGCGGCTTCGTCCGGGCGACCTCGTCACCTGCGACGGTGAGCGAGAAGTGGTGGTGGCCGACCGAGTCCAGCACCCGGTCGATGATGCGCCGGTGCGAGGCGGAGACCAGGGCGGTCGGGACCTCGTGCGTCACCAGTTCGGCGAGCAGCCGCGCGGCGCCCGGCATCAGTGGCACACCGCGGTCGATGCGCTCCTCGAAGCGGTCGTTGAGCAGCACGGTGAGCTCCGGGAGGGTGATGTCCGCACCGGTGGCATCAATGAGATACCCGGCGCTGCGGGTCATCGGACCACCGACGACCACGTTCTTCCACGCCTCGTCCAGCCGGTACCCGAGGTCGGCGAAGACCGCCACCTCGGCCTCCCACCAGAAACCCTCGGTATCGACCAGGGTGCCGTCCATGTCCAGGAAGACTGCCTGCAGGGCGGCGCCTTCAGCCGTACGGATCAAGGACGCGGGGACCGTGCTGGTCATGCGGCACACCTTCCAACAGGGACGAGAAGGCCGGCCGCCTTTTCCAGGGGAAAGGCGGCCGGCCTGCACCGGACCGACCAGTGTACGACTCGTCCCGCTACGGCGCGTCGGACATTTCCTGAGATCGACCGTGCCGGTCGGTCTGAGACCGGCCGGCACATGGGGGGTGGGTGAAGGAGCGGGGCTGGGGTGCGTGCATCGCAAGGCGGAGGACTGAGCCAGATGGGGTCTCCCCTGCTCGAGCGAAGCCGAGAGCTTGGGGAAGGAGCCATGGTGAAGGACGACAACGCCGCGAGGTGCGTGCCCCAGCCCCGTGACGCCGCCCCCCATGTGCCGGTCGGTCTTACCGCGCGTTGAAGTACTTCGCCTCCGGGTGATGGATGACGATCGCGTCCGTGGACTGCTCCGGGTGGAGCTGGAACTCCTCGGAGAGGTGGACACCGATCCGCTCGGGCTGCAGCAGGTCGGCGATCTTCGCCCGGTCCTCCAGGTCGGGGCAGGCCCCGTAGCCGAGGGAGAAGCGTGCGCCGCGGTACTTCAGCGCGAACATGTCCTCGACTGCGGCCGGGTCCTCGCCGCCGAAACCGAGCTCGGAACGGACCCGGGCGTGCCAGTACTCGGCGAGGGCTTCGGCGAGCTGGACGGAGAGACCGTGCAGCTCCAGGTAGTCACGGTAGGAATTGGCCTCGAAGAGCTTGGCGGTCTCGCCGCCGATCTTCGAGCCGACGGTGACGACCTGGAGGCCGATCACGTCCGTCTCACCGGACTCCTCCGGGCGAAAGAAGTCCGCGAGGCAGAGACGGCGGCCGCGGCGCTGGCGCGGGAAGGTGAAGCGGGTGCGCTCGGAACCGTCCTCGTGCAGCAGGATCAGGTCGTCACCCTTGGACACGCACGGGAAGTAGCCGTAGACCACGGCGGCTTCCAGCAGATTCTCCGTGTGCAGCTTGTCGAGCCAGCCGCGCAGGTGCGGGCGGCCCTCGGTCTCCACGAGCTCCTGGTACGTCGGTCCGTCGCCGGCGCGAGCCTGCTTGAGGCCCCACTGGCCCTTGAAGAGCGCACCCTCGTCGAGCCAGGAGGCGTATTCCTTGAGCTGGATGCCCTTGATGACACGGGTGCCCCAGAACGGCGGTTCGGGGACCCGATTGTCGGTGGCGACATCGGACCGTACGCCGTCCTCGGGCTCCTCGACCTCCAGTACGGCGGTCTCCCGCCTGGGGACGCGGCGCTGCTTGAGCTCGGGGAGGGCGGCGCCGGGGACGCCGCGCTTGACCGCGACCAGGGAGTCCATCAGGCGCAGTCCCTCGAACGCGTCGCGGGCGTAGCGGACCTCGCCCTCATAGATCTCGTGGAGATCCTGCTCGACATAGGCCCTGGTGAGAGCCGCGCCGCCGAGGATCACCGGATATTCGGCGGCCAGCTTGCGCTGGTTCAGCTCCTCCAGGTTCTCCTTCATGATCACGGTGGACTTCACCAAGAGGCCGGACATCCCGATGACATCGGCGCGGTGCTCCTCCGCGGCTTCCAGGATCGCGGAGACCGGCTGCTTGATGCCGATGTTGACGACGTTGAAGCCGTTGTTGGACAGGATGATGTCGACGAGGTTCTTGCCGATGTCATGGACGTCGCCGCGGACGGTGGCCAGCACGATCGTGCCCTTGCCCTCCGCGTCGGACTTCTCCATGTGCGGTTCCAGGTAGGCCACGGCGGACTTCATGACCTCGGCGGACTGGAGCACGAACGGCAGCTGCATCTGACCGGAGCCGAACAGTTCACCGACGACCTTCATGCCTTCGAGCAGCGTGTCGTTGACGATGTCGAGAGCCGGACGGGTCTGCAGTGCCTCGTCGAGGTCGGTCTCCAGGCCGTTCTTCTCGCCGTCGATGATGCGGCGCTGGAGGCGCTCGTCGAGCGGCAGCGCGAGGAGCTCCTCGGCCTTGCCGGCCTTCATCGACTTCATGTTGACGCCCTCGAAGAGCTCCATGAGCCGCTGCAACGGGTCGTAGCCTTCGGCGCGGCGGTCGTAGATGAGGTCGAGTGCGACCTTGACCTGCTCCTCCTCCAGGCGCGCGATCGGCAGGATCTTCGAGGCGTGCACGATGGCGGAGTCGAGGCCGGCCTTGACGCATTCGTCGAGGAAGACAGAGTTCAGGACGACCCGGGCGGCCGGGTTGAGACCGAAGGAGATGTTCGACAGGCCGAGTGTGGTCTGAACCTCGGGATGGCGCCGCTTCAGTTCGCGGATGGCGCCGATGGTGGCGACGCCGTCCTTGCGGGACTCCTCCTGCCCGGTGCAGATGGTGAAGGTCAGTGTGTCGACGAGGATGTCCGACTTGTGGATACCCCAGTTGCCGGTCAGGTCCTCGATCAGCCGCTCGGCGACGGCGACCTTGTGCTCGACGGTGCGGGCCTGGCCCTCCTCGTCGATCGTGAGAGCGATCAGCGCGGCACCGTGCTCGGCGGCCAGTCGCGTGACCTTGGCGAAGCGCGACTCGGGTCCGTCGCCGTCCTCGTAGTTGACGGAATTGAGGACCGCCCGGCCGCCGAGCTTCTCCAGACCGGCCCGCAGGACCGGCAGTTCGGTGGAGTCGAGCACGATCGGGAGCGTGGAGGCGGTGGCGAAGCGTGCGGCCAGTTCCTCCATGTCCGCGACACCGTCCCGGCCGACGTAGTCGACGCAGAGGTCGAGCATGTGCGCGCCCTCCCGGATCTGGTCGCGCGCCATCTCCACGCAGTCGTCCCAGCGGGCCTCCAGCATGGCCTCGCGGAACTTCTTGGATCCGTTGGCGTTCGTACGCTCGCCGATGGCGAGGTACGAGGTGTCCTGGCGGAACGGGACGGTCTGGTACAGCGAGGCGGCGCCGGGCTCGGGACGCGGGTCGCGCGGGGTGAGGGCGGCGCCGCGGACGCGTTCGACGACCTGGCGCAGGTGCTCCGGAGTCGTACCGCAGCAGCCGCCGACCAGCGAGAGGCCGTACTCCTGGACGAACGTCTCCTGGGCGTCGGCCAGTCCTTCGGGGCCGAGCGGGAAGTGCGCGCCGTCCTTGGTGAGCACCGGCAGTCCGGCGTTGGGCATGCAGAGCAAGGGGATGCGGGAGTGGCGCGTGAGGTAGCGCAAGTGCTCGCTCATCTCCGCCGGGCCGGTCGAGCAGTTCAAGCCGATCATGTCGACGCCGAGCGGTTCGAGCGCGGTCAGCGCGGCGCCGATCTCCGAGCCGAGCAGCATGGTGCCGGTCGTCTCGAACGCCAGCGAGCACAGCAGCGGGAGGTCGCTGCCCAACGCCTCCAGCGCCCGCCGCGCACCCAGTACCGCGGCCTTGGTCTGGAGGAGATCCTGCGTCGTCTCGACGATGAGCGCGTCCGCGCCGCCGGCGATCAGTCCTTCGGCGTTCTGCTGAAAACCGTCGCGGAGCACGGTGTACGGCGCGTGGCCCAGCGTCGGCAGCTTGGTGCCGGGGCCCATGGAGCCGAGCACCCAGCGCTGCTGCCCGGTGGAGGCAGTGAACTCGTCGGCCACCTCGCGGGCGATGCGCGCGCCGGACTCGGACAGTTCATGGATGCGCCCGGGAATGTCGTACTCGCCCAGGGCGGAGGCGTTGGCACCGAAGGTGTTCGTCTCGACGCAGTCCACGCCGACCGCGAAGTACTCCTCGTGCACCGAGCGCACGATGTCCGGGCGGGTGACGTTGAGGATCTCGTTGCAGCCCTCGAGGTGCTGGAAGTCCTCAAGGGTGGGGTCCTGCGCCTGGAGCATGGTGCCCATGGCACCGTCGGCCACCACCACACGGGTGGCGAGTGCCTCACGGAGGGCTTCGGCTCGGTTCCGGCTGTCGGCGGAAGGGGTCGGCGACGGGGCCATGGATGTACTCCCAGGGATGCGACGGCTGTCGGCTTTGCGGCTTCGGTGGAAGCCGCACCCCGTCAGGGTAGCCGGGCGCCGCCTTCGGCCGTCACTGTGTCCCACGGAACGGACGGCATGCTGTGCGGGGGAATGTCCGGGGCGGCGCGGCGGAGCAGGATCGCCGGACGACCGAGCAATGGTCGGCATCGACCGATAGTGTTCAGCATTGTCGAACCATAGTGGAGGAGTACGGCGCCATGGCCAAGAACATCCAGTCGCTCGAACGGGCGGCGGCGATGCTGCGTCTGCTGGCGGGCGGCGAACGACGGCTGGGACTGTCCGACATCGCCTCTTCCCTGGGCCTGGCCAAGGGCACCGCGCACGGCATTCTGCGCACGCTGCAGCACGAGGGCTTCGTGGAGCAGGACACGGCTTCGGGGCGCTACCAGCTGGGCGCCGAGCTGCTGCGCCTGGGCAACAGCTATCTGGACGTCCACGAGCTGCGGGCGCGCGCCCTGGTCTGGACGGACGACCTGGCCCGCTCCAGCGGCGAGAGTGCCCACCTGGGGGTCCTGCACCAGCAGGGCGTCCTGATCGTGCACCACGTCTTCCGCCCCGACGACAGCAGACAGGTCCTGGAGGTCGGCGCCATGCAGCCGCTGCACTCCACCGCGCTGGGCAAGGTGCTCGCGGCGTACGACCCGGTGGCGCACACCGAGGCGGTCGAGGCCGAGCGGCAACCTTTCACCCCACGCACCGTCACCGACCTGGAGGAGTTCGAGTCGGTGCTCTCGCTGACCCGGGCGCGCGGCTGGGCGGACGACGTGGAGGAGACGTGGGAGGGGGTGGCCGCGGTGGCCGCACCGATCCACGACCGGCGCCGGATGCCGGTCGGCGCGGTTGCCGTGACCGGAGCGGTGGAACGCGTCTGCTCCGGGGGCGAGCTCCGTCCGGAGTTGGTCGCGGCAGTACGGGACTGCGCCCGGGCGGTTTCCCGGGACCTCGGCGCCGGGCGCTTCTGAAGTTACCGGCGGATCATCGGTAACGATCGGATCAAGGACCCAGGAACTCTTGACGCTTCATTCACCCGGGGGAAACACTGCCGTTCATCGGTCGGCATTGTCGAACACCTAACGGCAATACACGCTAAGGTGTGACAGTGCCAAGGGCCGGTCAGGCTCTCATCTGAGGGCACGGACCACCGGAGGGACCCGGGGTTCGGCTTCCCTGGACGAAGGACAAAGGAGTCACGGGTGTCCAACTCCGACATCTTTATCGGCGAGACCATCGGTACCGCCGTACTCATCCTGCTCGGCGGCGGTGTCTGTGCCGCCGTCACGCTCAAGCACTCCAAGGCACAGAACGCCGGCTGGCTCGCCATCACCTTCGGGTGGGGCTTCGCGGTGCTGACCGCCGCGTATCTGGCCGGCGGGGTGTCGGGGGCACACCTCAACCCCGCGGTCACCATCGGCCTTGCGATCAAGGGCAGCACCCCGTGGAGCGACGTACCGCTGTACATCGGCTCCCAGCTGCTCGGCGCGATGATCGGCGCGGTGCTGGTCTGGCTGACGTACTACGGGCAGTTCCGGGCCCATCTGACCGACCCGGCGACCCTGTACAGCCAGCCGAGTGAAGAGGGCATGGTCGACCAGGCCGCCGCCCCGAAGGCCGGCCCGGTGCTGGGCATCTTCTCGACGGGGCCGGAGATCCGGAACGCCGTCCAGAACGTGATCACCGAAGTCATCGCCACCGTCGTGCTCGTCCTGGCGATCCTCACGCAGGGTCTGAACAACAACGGTGACGGCCTCGGCACGCTCGGCGCGCTGATCACCTCCCTGGTCATCGTCGCCATCGGTCTCTCGCTCGGCGGCCCGACCGGTTACGCAATCAACCCGGTTCGCGACCTCGGGCCGCGTATCGTGCACGCGCTGCTGCCGCTGCCGAACAAGGGCGGCTCCGACTGGGGCTACGCCTGGGTCCCGGTCGTCGGCCCCCTCATCGGCGGTGCGATCGCGGGCGGGCTCTACAACGTCGCCTTCGCGTGATCCGTAGAGCTCAGAGCCGTAACCCTCAGATCTCACAGACCTCCAGGAGCACACCGTGACCGACGCACACACCACCGGCCCGTTCATCGCGGCCATCGACCAGGGCACCACCTCCAGCCGCTGCATCGTCTTCGACAAGGACGGCCGGATCGTCTCCGTCGACCAGAAGGAGCACGAGCAGATCTTCCCGAAGCCCGGCTGGGTCGAGCACAACGCGACCGAGATCTGGGAGAACGTCCAGGAGGTCGTCGCCGGCGCCATCGTCAAGGCGGGCATCAGCGCCGCCGACGTCAAGGCGATCGGCATCACCAACCAGCGCGAGACCACGGTCCTCTGGGACAAGAACACCGGTGAGCCCGTCCACAACGCGATCGTCTGGCAGGACACCCGCACCGACGTGCTCTGCAAGGAGCTCGGCCGCAATGTCGGCCAGGACCGGTTCCGGCGCGAGACCGGGCTGCCGCTCGCCTCGTACTTCTCCGGACCCAAGGTCCGCTGGCTACTCGACAACGTCGAGGGACTGCGCGAGCGCGCCGAGCGCGGCGACATCCTCTTCGGCACCATGGACTCCTGGGTCATCTGGAACCTGACCGGCGGTGCCGACGGCGGCGTGCACGTCACCGACGTCACCAACGCCTCGCGCACCCTCCTGATGAACCTGCGCGATTTGGCATGGGACCAGCGGATCCTCCAGTCGATGGAGATCCCCGCCACCGTGCTGCCGGAGATCCGGTCCTCCGCCGAGGTGTACGGCCTCGCCAAGGTCGGCATCCTGGCCGGAGTCCCGGTCGCGTCCGCGCTCGGCGACCAGCAGGCGGCCCTCTTCGGCCAGACCTGCTTCTCCGAGGGCGAGGCCAAGTCCACGTACGGCACGGGCACCTTCATGCTGATGAACACCGGCGAGACGCCCGTCAACTCGTACAACGGACTGCTGACGACCGTCGGCTACCGGATCGGCGACCAGAAGCCGGTCTACGCCCTGGAAGGCTCCATCGCCGTCACCGGTTCGCTCGTGCAGTGGATGCGCGACCAGATGGGTCTGATCAAGTCCGCCGCCGAGATCGAGACGCTGGCCTCGTCGGTCGAGGACAACGGCGGCGCGTACTTCGTGCCCGCCTTCTCCGGTCTCTTCGCCCCGTACTGGCGCTCCGACGCCCGCGGTGTCATCGCCGGACTCACCAGGTACGTCACCAAGGCGCACATCGCCCGTGCCGTCCTCGAGGCCACCGCCTGGCAGACCCGCGAGATCACCGACGCCATGACCAAGGACTCCGGCGTCGAGCTGGCAGCCCTCAAGGTCGACGGCGGTATGACCTCCAACAACTTGCTGATGCAGACGCTCGCCGACTTCCTGGACGCGCCCGTGGTGCGGCCCATGGTCGCCGAGACGACCTGCCTCGGCGCCGCCTACGCCGCCGGTCTCGCCGTCGGCTTCTGGCCGGACACCGACGCGCTGCGTGCCAACTGGCGCCGGGCCGCCGAGTGGACCCCCCGCATGGACGCGGACACCCGCGAACGTGAGTACAAGAGCTGGCTCAAGGCCGTGGAGCGTTCCATGGGCTGGCTCGACGACAACACTGGCGAGGAGTAATCGACATGACCACCCTGCAGAGCGTCCCGGCACTCGGGACGCATCCGGCTTCCGGCTCCCTTCCGAGCCGCGCCGAGACTCGGGAGCAGCTCTCCAAGGCGACGTACGACCTCCTGGTGATCGGTGGCGGAATCCTGGGCATCTCCACCGCCTGGCACGCCGCGCAGTCCGGGCTGCGGGTGGCCCTGGTGGACGCCGGCGACTTCGCCGGCGCCACCTCCTCCGCCTCCTCCAAGCTGCTCCACGGCGGTCTGCGCTACCTGCAGACCGGCGCGGTGAAGCTGGTGGCGGAGAACCACTTCGAGCGCCGTGCGGTGTCCCGCCAGGTGGCTCCGCACCTGGCCAATCCGCTCACCTTTTACCTGCCGGTCTACAAGGGCGGCCCGCACGGCGCGGCCAAGCTCGGCGCGGGTGTGTTCGCGTACTCGGCGCTGTCCGCGTTCGGTGACGGCGTCGGCCATGTGATCGGCCCGGCGAAGGCGCAGCGCGATGTGCCGGAGCTGCGCACGGACAATCTGAAGGCCGTCGCGGTCTACGGCGACGACCAGATGAACGACGCCCGGATGGCGCTGATGACGGTCCGCGCGGCCGTCGACGCGGGTGCGGTCGTCCTCAACCACGCCGCGGTCACCGGGCTGCGGTTCACCAAGGGGCGGGTGACGGGTGCCGACCTCGAGGACCGTACGGACGGCACGGAGTTCGGCGTCACCGCCCGGCTGGTGCTGAACGCCACCGGCCCGTGGGTCGACCACCTGCGGAAGATGGAGGACCCGAACGCGGCACCTTCGATACGCCTGTCCAAGGGCGCGCACCTCGTGCTGAAGCGAACCCGCCCCTGGAAGGCCGCGCTGGCCACTCCGATCGACAAGTACCGCATCACGTTCGCCCTGCCGTGGGAGGACATGCTGCTGCTCGGCACGACGGACGAGGAGTACGAGGGCGATCCGGCGGATGTCGCGGTCACCGAGAAGGACACCGCGCAGATCCTCGACGAGGCGGCGTTCTCGATCAAGGACCAGCAGCTGTCCCGCGATCTGATCACGTATTCCTTCGCGGGTCTGCGGGTGCTGCCCGGCGGTCCCGGCGACACCTCCAAGGCCAAGCGCGAGACCGTCGTGACGGAGGGCCGCGGCGGGATGCTCTCGGTCGCGGGCGGCAAGTGGACGACCTTCCGCCACATCGGCCGTACGGTGATGAATAAGCTGGCCTCGCTTCCCGGGCACCCGCTGGCCGATGACATGGAGCCCATGTCGCAGCTGCCGAAGAAGCTCCCGCTGCCCGGTATCGCCAACCCGAACGCGGTCGCGCACCGGCTGCTGATCGACGGCGGCACGCCCGGACCGCGGATGTCCGCCGACACCGCCCGGCACCTGGCCACGCACTACGGCTCGCTCTCCTTCGACATCGCGCGGCTGGCGAACGAGAACCCGGCGCTGGCCGAGCGCATCCACCCGGACGCGCCGGAGATCTGGGCACAGGTCGTCTACGCGCGTGACCACGAGTGGGCGGAGACGGCCGACGACGTGCTGCGCCGCCGCACGACGCTGACGATCCGGGGCCTGGCCACGGACGAGATCCGGACCAGGGTCGAGGCAATGCTGGCCGACTAGGGCGTGTGTCGAAAGGAGCGTCGTCCGCCCATACGCCGCCTGGCAGACGGGACTTTCGAAACACGCCCTCGGGCTGACCGGCACCGGCAAGGGCTGAGGCACGCACGGGCGGGGGCGGTTCCCACGGGGGGAGCCGCCCCCGCCCGCATACCCGCTGTGGCCTGGGGCGGCCGGTGGACGTGCCCTACCGCATCGAGTGGGTTCGGGCCGAGCCACCCCGAACAGATCGAGACGCTGCAGCGCTTCGCGGAGGAAGTCGCTCCCGTGGTACGGCACGAGGCCGCCTCGACGCTCTGGAACGGAGCGATCGATCAACTCCTCTGGAAGACGGGGTTCTTCCATCTGATCCGACCCCCATAATGAAGGGATACATCGGATGTCTTGTGCCGGGGTCTGATCCCGTCCGAATCCAGGAGGACCGTCATGGCTGTCACCGACGAGGCGATCGAGAAGATCAAGGGAATGATCGTCTCGGGTGCGCTGCGGCCAGGCGACCGGCTGCCCAAGGAGAGCGAACTCGCGGCGGAGCTCGGGCTCTCCCGCAACTCTCTGCGGGAGGCCGTCCGCGCCCTGTCGCTGATCCGCATCCTCGACGTCCGGCAGGGCGACGGCACGTACGTCACCAGCCTCGACCCGCAGCTGCTGCTGGAGGCGCTGAGTTTCGTCGTGGACTTCCACCGTGACGACACGGTGCTGGAATTCCTGGCGGTCCGCCGGATCCTGGAGCCCGCAGCGACGGCGATGGCGGCGACGCGGATCAGCGAGGCGCAGCTGGATGTGCTGAGCTCCCAGCTGGACGCGCTGGGCGCGCAGCCGTCGGTGGAGGAGCTGGTCGCCTGCGACCTGGAGTTCCACCGCGGCATCGTGCAGTCATCCGGTAATTCGGTGCTCTGCTCGCTGCTCGACGGTCTCTCCGGGCCGACGACGCGGGCCCGTGTCTGGCGCGGACTGACGCAGGAGGACGCGGTCAGCCGGACGCTGCACGAGCACCGGGCGATCGTGTCGGCGCTGCGGGACCGGGACGCGGAGGCTGCGCGGGCCTGGGCAACCGTTCATGTGGCGAGCGTGGAGCAGTGGCTGAGGTCGACGCTGTGACATGCGTGCGGGCCGGTGCGCGGAGGGTTCCGCGCACCGGCCCGCACGGGCCCCGGTTCAGTCCTGCTTCTCGCCGCTCGCGAAGCGCGAGATGACCAGGGCGACGATGATGATCGCGCCGTTGAGGAACTGGTTCCACAGCGCCGGGACGCCGCCGAGAGTCATCACATTGACCACCAGCTGCAGCGTCAGTACGCCGGTCAGCGCACCGAACAGCGTGCCACGACCGCCCTTGAGGCTGATGCCGCCGATGACCGCTGCGGCGAACACCTGGAAGATCCAGCCGTTGCCCTGGGTCGCGGCGACCGCCCCGTAGTGGCCGGTGTAGAGGATGCCCGCGAAGGCCGCCAGCAGACCGCCGATGGCGAGCACGATCCAGGTGACCCGGTCGACCCGGATGCCCGCGGCCCGCGCCGCTTCCGGATTGCCCCCGATCGCGTACAGCGAACGCCCATGGCGCAGCCAGGCCAGCGCCGCGCCGCCGATCGCGAAGAGCACCAGGCAGATCCAGACCGCGGCCGGTACGCCGAGCCACTCGCTCTTGCCGAGGTAGCGGAACGACTCCGGGACGTCGGTGATGGACTTGCCCTCGGTGATGCCGATGTGGAGTCCGCGCAGCATGGTGAGCATGCCGAGGGTGGCGATGAAGCCGTTGACCCGCAGCTTCAGCATCAGGAAGCCATTGATCGCACCGATCGCGAGCCCCACCAGCAGGCAGAGCGGGATCGCCGACCAGGTGGGCAGCAGGCCGAGGCCGGCGAAGCGGCCGCCTTCGGTAGGCAGCACCAGCCACATGGCGACGACGGGCGCGATGCCGATCGTCGACTCCAGCGACAGGTCCATCCGTCCGCAGATGAGGATCAGGGCCTGGCCGAGGACCAGCAGGCTGAGTTCGGAGGACTGCTGGACTACGCTGATCAGGTTGTCGGAGGTGAGGAAGACCGGCGAGACGATGAAGCCGATCACCATCAGCACCAGGATCACCGGCACCAGCGAGAAGTCGCTCCACCGGATCAACTTGAGCCGGCTCAGCGGGCTGTCGTCGCCGAACCCGCCCCTGAGTCCCCCGTTGATGTCGTCGGCCGTCGACGGCCGTATCGTGCCGGTCATTCCCTTTCCCCCACACCTTCCATGGCGGCGACGAGTTCCCCGTCGGTCCACCCGCTTCCGAACGTTGCGACCACGCGCCCATGGAACAGGGCGAGCACCCGGTCGCAGACCCGCAGATCGTCCAGCTCGTCCGAGACGACGACTGCGGCATTGCCCTCGTCGGCGACCCGCCGGACGACTCCGAGCAGCGAGTCCTTGGACTTGACATCCACACCCGCGGTGGGCCGGACCGCGACGAGCACGCTCGGCTTCCGGGCCAGTGCGCGGGCGACCACGACCTTCTGCTGGTTGCCGCCCGACAGCCCGGCGACGGGCTGTTCGGGTCCCTGTGTCTTGATGTCCAGCGACTCGATCATCGCCCGTGCGAACTCCCGGGTGCGGGAGGGCAGTACGGTCCCCCATGGGCCGAGCTGGTCGGTGACCGTGAGGGTGGCGTTCTCGGCGACGCTGCGTCCCAGGACGAGGCCCTGGTCGTGCCGGTCCTCGGGGATGTATCCGATCCCGGCGTCCAGCGCGTGCGGCACGCTGCCGGACGGCACCGTCCTCCCGTGTACGTAGACCGTGCCGCCGGCCTTCCGCATCCCGGCGAGCGCCTCACCGAGCGCGGTGTTGCCGCTGGCCGCGGATCCGGCGAGACCGAGCACCTCGCCGGGGCGGACCTGGAGGTCCAGCGGCTCGAACTGGCCCTCCAGGGAGAGTCCTTCGGCGCGCAGGACGGGCTCCGCCGACACGTCACGTACCGCTGCCCTGTCACCGCCCGCGTGCCAGGCGGCGGGTCCGCTGCCCTTCTCGCCCGTCATCGCCGTGACCAGTTCGGTCTTGGTGAGGTCGGCGATCGGGGCGGTCAGGACGTGGCGGGCGTCACGGTAGACGGTGACCGCGGTGCACAGGTCGTACACCTCCTGCAGATGGTGGGAGATGAACAGGAACGCCACTCCCTGGCTCTGCAGCTCCCTGAGCTTGTCGAACAGCCGCCCGATGCCACGGGCGTCGAGCTGGGCGGTCGGTTCGTCGAGGATGATCAGCCGGGCGCCGAAGGACAGCGCCCGGGCGATCTCGACGAACTGCCGCTGCTCCACGGCCAGATCCCTGGCCCGGGTGTTGGGGTCGACCTGGACCCCGTACTCGGCGAGGAGCTGCTCCGCACGCCTGCGGAGCCTCCCCCAGCTGATCCACCGCGACTCGTCGTCCAGCCGGCCGAGGAAGAGGTTCTCGGCGACGGTCAGATCGGGGACGACCATGGACTTCTGGTAGACGCACGCGACCTTCGACTGCCAGGCCGTGGTGTCCCCGAAGGCGGGTGCCGGCTCCCCGCCGAAGCGGACCGTGCCCGCGTCCGCCTTGTGCAGCCCCGTCAGGACGCTGACCAGCGTGGACTTGCCCGCGCCGTTACGGCCGACGAGGGCATGGGACTCCCCGGGCCACACCGTGAGCTGCACACCGTCGAGCGCCACGGTGGGCCCGAAGCGTTTGACGACGCCTTCCGCCTCTACGGCAGGTGGTGCCTTTTCCATCAGACCCCTTCTCAGCGAAGCGCTGTAGTGATGTCAGTGCCCTGCCCTCGGGCGGCGGTCAGGGCTTGCCCGCGTCTCGGCTCTTCGTTGCCGAGAGGGAAGCCCTCTCGGCAACGAGAGGGAGGAGTCACGGCTAGCTCTTCTTCTCTAGCTGGTTGGCCCACAGTTTCGGGTCGTCCACGTTGTCCTTGGTCACCAGGGGCGCGGGAAGCTGGTCCTCGAAACCATGGGGAATCTTGATGATGTTCGAGTCGTGGTCGGTCGGGCCTTCCTTGAAGGTCTTGCCGTCCAGGGCCGCCTTGGCGTAGTACAGCGCGTACTTCGCGTACAGGTCGGCGGGCTGCGAAATCGTCGCGTCGATCTTGCCCGCCCTGATGGCGTCGAACTCCTCCGGGATGCCGTCGTTGGAGATGATCGTGATGTGGCCTGCCGTACCGGCCGGCTTCAGCAGCTTCTTCTGCTCCAGCAGCGCGAGGGTCGGCTGCAGGAAGACACCGCCGGCCTGCATGTAGATGCCGTTGATGTCGGGGTTCGCGGCGAGCGTGGACTGGAGCTTGGCCGACGCGACATCGCCCTTCCAGTCGGTGGCCAGCTCGAAGACCTTGATGCCCGGGTAGTCCTTGTCCATGCAGGCCTTGAACGCCTCGGACCGGTCGCGGCCGTTGATCGAGGACAGGTCGCCCTGGAACTCGACGACCTTGCCCTTGCCCTTCAGCTGCTCGCCGAGGTACTTGCAGGCGTTGGTTCCGTACGCCTTGTTGTCGGCGCGGACGACCATGTAGACGTTGCCCTTGTCGGGGCGGGTGTCGACGCTGATGACCGGGATCTTCTTGTCGTTCAGCGAGTTCAGCGACTCGGCGATGGCGCCGGTGTCCTGCGGGGCCATCACGACGGCCTTGGCGCCCTGGTCGGTGAACGTCTGGACATTGGCGACGAGCTTGCCGATGTCGTTCTGCGAGTTGGTCAGGGGCAGTGCCTTGACCTCACCCGACTTGACGCCCTTCTCGACGTAGTTCTGGTACGAGTTCCAGAAGTCGCTGTCGCTGCGCGGCAGGTCGATACCGACCTTCCCGGCGCCCGCGCCGTCATCGGTGGACTCGCGGTTGCAGCCCGCGAGGGCAGTGACGGCCAGCAGCACGGCGCAGGCTGCCGCACTCGTCGTACGCACTCTCATTGATGTCCCGTCCTTCGTGGAGTACTGGCTCGGTGCTCGGTTGGGTGGTGCGGCTCGGGTTCGGTGGGGTGGATCAGTTGCCGGCGGGCCGCAGGCGCAGGCCTTGCATTCCGCCGTCGACCGCGAGCGCCGTGCCCGTGACGGAGGCGGCGGCGGGGCTGGCGAGGTAGACGATCGCGGCGGCGACCTCGTCGGCCGACACGAGTCGTCCCAGCGGCTGGCGCGCGTTGAGTGCGGCGCGTTCGGCGGCCGGGTCGTCGGCCTGGCCGAGGAGCCGGCCGATCCACGGGGTGTCGGCGGTGCCGGGGTTGACGCAGTTGACGCGGACGCCTTCGCGGACGTGATCGGCGGCCATGGCGAGGGTCAGCGAGAACACCGCGCCCTTGCTGGCGCTGTACAGGGCGCGCTGCGGCAGTCCGGCGGTCGCCGCGATGGAACAGGTGTGGGTGATCGAGACGGCGCCGGGCCGGTCGGCCGCCGCACGCCGCAGATGGGGCAGGGCGTGCCGGGCGGTGCGGACCATGCCGAGGACATTGATGTCCAGGACCCGGGTCCACTCCTCGTCGGCGTTGTCCTCGACGGTACCGATCGAGCCGATGCCAGCGTTGGACACGACGGTGTGCAGCGAGCCCAGTTCGGCGGCTGCCCGGTCGACCGCCTCGCGCACGGCGTCGTCGTCGGTGACGTCCGCCTTCACAGCGAGGGTGCCCTCGGGGGCGCCCGCGGTCTCCCGGTCGAGCACGGCCACGCGCGCGCCGCGTTCCAGCAGCAGCGTCGCGACGGCGGCCCCGATACCGGAGGCACCGCCCGTCACCAGGGCGGACATCCCCTCGAAGTCGCTTGTGACGGTCATCAGTTGGCCTCCTCGGGCGTGCGGCGGCGCCATACGGGGCCCTCCGGGTAACGGTGCGCGGCGATCGAGTCGGGGAGCATCCGGGCGGAGAAGCCCGGGGAGCTCGGGGCGACGTAGCGGCCCCCTTCGATCACGGTCGGGTCGACGAAGTGTTCGTGGAGGTGGTCGACGTACTCGATCACGCGGTTCTCCCAGCTGCCGGAGACCGCCACGTAGTCGAACATCGACAGATGCTGCACCAGTTCGCACAGTCCGACGCCGCCCGCGTGCGGGCAGACCGGTACGCCGAACTTGGCGGCGAGCAGCAGGATCGCCAGGTTCTCGTTGACGCCCGCGACGCGCGCCGCGTCGATCTGGACGAAGTCGACGGCGCCGGCCTGGAGCAGCTGCTTGAACACGACGCGGTTGGCGACGTGTTCACCGGTGGCGACCTTGACCGGCTGCCCGGCCCGGACTGCGGCGTGCCCGAGGATGTCGTCGGGGCTGGTCGGCTCCTCGATCCAGTGTGGGTCGAACGGCGCGAGCGCGGTCATCCACTCCACGGCGTCGGCGACGTCCCACCGCTGGTTGGCGTCGACGGCGATCCTGATGTCCGGTCCGACGGCCTCGCGGGCCAGGGAGAGCCGGCGGACGTCGTCGCCGAGGTCTCCGCCGACCTTCAGCTTGATCTGGGTGAAGCCGTCCGCGACGGCCTCCTTCGCCAGTCGGACCAGTTTGTCGTCGGCGTAGCCGAGCCAGCCGGGCGACGTGGTGTACGCGGGGTAGCCCTCGGCACGCAGCCGTTCGGCTCGCCCGGCGCGGCCCGGTTCGGCCGTCCGGAGGATCTCGAGGGCCTCGTCCGGGGTGAGGACATCGGTGAGATAGCGGAAATCGACGAGGGAGACGAGCTCCTCCGGGGTCATTTCGGCGAGGAACTGCCAGACGGGTCTGCCCGCCTGCTTCGCGGCCAGGTCCCAGGCGGCATTGACGACCGCGCCCGCCGCCATGTGCATCACACCCTTCTCCGGGCCGAGCCAGCGCAGTTGCGAGTCATGGGTGAGCTCGCGGTACAGCGCGCCGAGATCGGCGGCGGTACGGGGGGCCGGGCGGCCGACCACGTACGGGCGCAGCGCGTCGATCGCGGCCGCCATCACCTCGTTGCCGCGCCCGATGGTGAAGCAGAAGCCATGACCCTCGATACCGGCTCCGTCGTCGTCCGAGCCGTCCGGGGCATCCGTACGCAGTACGACGTAGGCGGCGGAGTAGTCGGGATCGGGGTTCATGGCGTCCGAGCCGTCCAGTTGCTCCGAGGTCGGGAAACGGATGTCGTGGACCTCGAAGTCCGTGACGGTCTGACTCATGTGCGCCCCCAGGGGAATAACATCGGACCTCTGTTCTGGTCATCCGATGTATAGCGGCACGAAGGCACCAACGTCCAGAGTTGAGCCGAAATTGACCCGACACAGCTCGGATGAATTCGGAGGCCGGTGCCCTGGTTGGGCCGTGATGCACCCCCTGGGGTCGGGTTCACCCGGCCATGGACAGGGGCTGCGGCGATGGCGCCCCGACGCCGTAAGGTTGGTTCGTACACAAGGGAACTTCGGAAGGAGGCCTGGGTGATCGAGCTCGCGGGGGTTCCCGAGCTGATCGACCCGGTCATGGTGGCCGCGTTCGAGGGGTGGAACGACGCAGGTGACGCCGCCTCCACAGCGGTCGCGCACCTGGACCGGGAGTGGAAGGGCGAGGTGTTCGCGGCGCTCGACGCCGAGGACTACTACGACTTCCAGGTCAACCGGCCGACGGTCTGGCTGGACGGCGGGGTACGCAAGATCACCTGGCCCACCACACGGCTCTCCGTGGTCCGTATCGGTGGGGACAAGCCCCGTGATCTCGTCCTGGTCCGCGGTATCGAGCCGTCGATGCGCTGGCGCTCGTTCTGCAACGAGATCCTGGGCTTCGCCCATGAGCTGGGCGTCGAGATGGTGGTGGTGCTGGGCGCGCTGCTCGGCGACACCCCGCACACCCGTCCGGTGCCGGTCAGCGGAGTCACCTCCGACCCGGATCTGGCACGGACCATGGATCTGGAGGAGACCCGGTACGAGGGACCGACGGGCATCGTCGGCATCCTTCAGGAGGCGTGCACGCATGCGGGTGTGCCCGCGGTGAGCCTCTGGGCGGCCGTCCCGCACTACGTGTCGCAGCCGCCCAACCCGAAGGCCACCATGGCGCTGCTGAACCGCCTGGAGGACCTGCTCGGACTGCGCATCCCGCTGGGCGAACTGCCCGAGGACGCGCGGGCCTGGCAGCTCGGGGTCGATCAACTGGCCGCCGAGGACAGCGAAGTGGCGGAGTACGTGCAGACGCTGGAGGAAGCCCGGGACACCGCCGAGCTTCCCGAGGCGACGGGCGAAGCCATCGCCCGGGAGTTCGAGCGGTATCTGCGGCGCCGGGACACCGGCCCGGGCTCCGGACCGGGCCAGGCGCCGGGCGGGCATGCGACGGAGGGCGGCGACGCCTCGTATCTGCGCGACACGTCGAGCGGCCGCACCAGGCCGCCGAAGCCGTCGCGGCCGGAGACGGGGACACGACCGGGAGCCTCTGGTGAGCCCACTCAGGAGCAACCCTCCGACGACGACAACGACTCCGAAGATTCATCGGATGACTGACGACGGTGCGCCGGGTGGGCACTCGACCCGCCCGGCGCACCGCTGGTGAGCCGGCCGCTCAGGAGCAGCTGAAGCGCGCCGCGGCCCAGTCCCCGTGATCACCGGTCTTGGATCCGTTGGTGTCGGTGACCTTCAGATGCACGTGGCGCGCACCGGTGACGTCCACATCGACCGGCACGGTGGCCGATGCCCCGGTCACCTTCGGCGAGGTCCACAGCACCTTGCCATCCGCCTCGACGGAGAACGCCACTTCGCCGTAGCCGTTGATCTCGTCGTCGATCCCGGCGTCCGCGGTGAACGTGGTGCAGCGTCCGCCGAGATAGACCTCGATGTCGGAGTCGGCGTGGCTGCCGATCCCCTTCGCGTAGGTCTTCCCGGCGAGGGTGAGGGTGTGTCCGTCGGTCGCGCCCGACTCGCCGTTGCTGCGGTCGCGTTCGGCCGGGCCGTAGCCGTTGGTCGACTTCAGCCACACCATGTCGCTCGCCCAGGTGTCGGCGGTCGGCGGCTCGGGCATCACCGCTGCCGCGAACCGCTGGACGGCGGTACGGGCTTCACCCGCCGCCCGGTAACGGGCGAGCGCGGTGATCCGTGCCTCGCCCGCGGCGCCCTTCGCCGGGGTGACCGCCACCTCGACCCGCCGGGTGGTGCCCGCCGGGATCCGGTCCACGGTGTTCGCCGGGGTGACCTGCCAGCCCTCGGGGACGTCCAGGCTGACCGCGGCGTCCGTCACATCGGCGCTGCCCGCGGTGACATCGACGGCCACCGTGCCCGCGACGCCCGCCCCGACCTCCTGCCCGTCCGGCGCGGAGACGACGGCCGTGGCGGCCGCGTTCTTCCCGCCGACAGCGCTGGTGTCCTCCAGCTTCACACGGAACTTCTCGCCGGTGGAGAGCGGCGCGGTCTTGATCTTCACGACTCCGCCGCGGTCGTCCCGGTCGTACCACCAGCCCTGCTTCGCGGTCTTGTACGCGGCCGCGGAACCCAGCCGGGGCAGCTTGTCGTCGAGCTTCACCGCGCTCGGCGCGGACCCGGTGTGCACGCTGAACTCGTACGGCCGCCTGCTCTGCTTTCCGGTGAAGTCCCCCTTGCTCGCACCGATGTTCACGGTGATGTCGCCCGCGCCCCGGACGGGTGCGTCGACATCCGCCCGCTGGGTGGCGTACCTGCCGTCGCGGTGCTGCCGGGTGACACCGTCGTCCTCGTACAGCGTGAAGGAGGACGCCCCCTGCGGGTAGATGTCCCAGGCCAGCGAGGAGTCGGCGGTCCGGTCCTGGTACGAGCGGATGCCCGGCCACATCGGCACACTGGCTCCGGCCTTCACGAAGAGCGGAAGGGTGTCGAGCGGGGCGCTGTAGTTGTCGACGGTGGTGGGCCCCTGGTAGGTGCGGCCGCTCCAGTAGTCGATCCAGGTGCCCTTCGGCAGATAGATCCCGTCGCGGTGGGTGCTGTCCCGGTAGACGGGTGCGACCAGGAAGTCCTCGCCGGACATGAACTCGTACTTCGCCGCGTCCGTCGCGGCCTTCGGGTCGTCCGGGTATTCGAGGACGAGCGGGCGGACCATGCCGACGCCGGTCTTGGTCGCCTCGTGCGCGTACGAGTACTGGTACGGCAGCAGCGACTCCTTGAGCTTGAGGTAGTCGCGGTTGATGGAGGTGTAGGGCTCGCCGTAACGGAAGGGCTGCTTGTCGCTGGCCGCCCAGCCGTCCATCGTCATCGTGGTGCCCAGGAACATCTTCCACTGGAGATCACGGGTGTACGTCTTGGCGCTGCCGCCGAAGATGCCGTCGACGTCGCCCGTCGTGTAGGCGAGTCCGGACATCGTGGCACCCGCGTAGGTCGGGATCTGCCAGCGGATGTAGTCCCAGGTGCCGGACTGGTCACCGGACCACTGGACGCCGCAACGCTGCGCGCCCGCCCAGCTCTCCGGGGCGTAGGTGAAGCCGCGGGCGTCGCTGTTGTCCTCGATGCCCTTGTACGCGTCCTTGCAGCCGTCCAGCGCGAACTTGTAGCCCGCGCCGACCCAGGCGACGTCCAGCTTGGCGACCCGCTGGCCCGCCTTGACCTGGTCGGCGATCTTGTCGATGCCGTCCTCGGTCCACAGGCCGAGCTGCATGCCGCGGTCCTGGAGACCCTTGGTGGTCTCGGCGAGGTCCTCGTGGCCGCAGCCGTAGCCGTCGTTGACGAGCATCCAGCCGTTCGGCATGTCGTGCTCGACGTAACCGTCGGCGACCTTCAGGGCATCCAGGGTGTGGCGCTCACCGCGGTTGGCATTGTGCAGGTAGCAGTCGGAGTCGCCGATCTCCATCCCGTACACGGGCGGCAGGAAGGGCTTGCCGGTGAGCTTCGTGTACTGCCCGATGACGTCCTTGGCGTCGTCGCCGGCGAAGTAGTAGGCGTCGAAGCGCTGTTCCTTCGCGCTGGTGGTCACCGGGTCGGTGAACGCGTAGGTGTTGGGCGCGTAGGTGTTGCGGAAGACGCCGTACCCGGCGGAGGAGAGGTAGAACGGCACGGAGTTGGGGTGACCGCCGTCGTTCCAGTTGTAGTCGACGCCGACCTCGACGGTCTTGTCACGGTGCGAGGTGTTACCGCGCCCGTTCTGCATGCCGGCGCCGTAGAACTGCTCGTCTGCGCCGCGGGCCAGCGTCTGGGTGGTGCGCTTCCCGTCCCAGCTCAGCCCCTTGGCCTCGGACCAGACCAGGCTGCCGTCGGCCCGGTGGAGTTCGAAGCGCAGCGGCGACTTGTAGGCGCGCAGCGTGACGCTGTCGGTGGACAGCTCGTACCGGTCGCTCTTCTCGTTCCACCGGGTGTGCGGCGGGGCGCCCTGCGGCAGGACGATGTCGTCGCCGGTCGGGTCGGAGAACGTACCGTCCGGGGCGAGTTCGATACGGAAGGTCTCGTCGGTGACGAAGCTGACCTTGGCCTCGGCGGAGCCGGCTCTGAGGTGGTAGACGGACCCGTCGGCGGAGAAACCGCTCAGATCACCGACCGTCGTGGCCTCGGGCGCGGCGGGTTCGGCCTGTGCGCTGCCGGGTCCCGCAAACACGGTGGCCAGTCCCAGCAGAGCTGCAACTGCCACCATTCTGATGCGCGTTGATGATTGCATAGAGTGCTTTTAGCGCAACCGCGAGCATTTGACCATGGACAAAACGGCGCCGGCCCCGAACTTCGTAGGGAAGTCCGAGGCCGGCCGACAGGCGGAGGAAGACGGGTTGTTACAGCGCGACACCGAGCAGCGCGTCGACGGTGCGCGAGACGAGGCCCGGTGCACCCTCGTCCGTACCGCCCTCGGCGTTCTGGCGCTCGACCCAGCGGTCCACGGCGGCCAGAGCGGCCGGTGCGTCCAGGTCGTCGGCGAGGGCCTCACGGACCTCTTCGACGAGGGCGTCGGCGGACAGTCCGTCGGGCCGCGAGACGGCGGAACGCCACCGCGCGAGCCGCTCGACGGCGTCGGCGAGCACCTGGTCGGTCCACTCCCAGTCCGACCGGTAGTGGTGCGAGAGCAGCGCCAGCCTGATCGCGGCCGGATCCACGCCGTCGCGGCGCAGCGTCGACACGAAGACCAGGTTGCCCCGGGACTTGGACATCTTCTCGCCGTCCAGAGCGACCATGCCGGCGTGCACGTACGCCTGGGCGAACGGGTGCTCGCCGGTCAGCACCTGGGCATGCGAGGCGCCCATCTCGTGGTGCGGGAAGGCGAGGTCGGACCCGCCTCCCTGGACGTCGAAGCCCATGCCGAGGTGGTCCAGGGCGATGGCCACGCACTCGATGTGCCAGCCGGGCCGGCCGGCACCGAGCGAGGCACCGTCCCAGCTCGGCTCACCCTCGCGGGCGGCCATCCAGAGCATCGGGTCGAGCGGGTTCTTCTTCCCCGCGCGCTCCGGGTCGCCCCCGCGCTCTGCGGAGAGCAGCCGCATCGCCTCGGCGTCCAGGTTGGACACCTCGCCGAAGTGCGGGTCGGTCTCGACGGAGAAATACACGTCTCCGTCGAGCTCGTAGGCGGCACCGGCGTCCCGGAGCCGTTCGACGAGCGGGACGATGCCGGGTATCGCCTCCACCGCGCCGATGTAGTGCTTCGGCGGAAGCATGCGCAGGGCGGTCATGTCCTCGCGGAAGAGTGCCGTCTCGCGCTCGGCGAGCTCGGTCCAGTCCTGACCGTCGCGCACGGCCCGCTCCAGCAGCGGATCGTCCACGTCGGTCACATTCTGGACGTAGTGAACCTGACGCTTGGTGTCGAGCCACACGCGCTGAACGAGGTCGAACGCGTTGTAGGTCGCCGCATGACCCATGTGGGTCGCGTCGTACGGCGTGATGCCGCAGACGTAGATGCGGGCGACGGGACCGGGGTCAAGGGTGATCCGTCCACCGGTCGCGGTGTCGTGGATCCGAAGGTCGCGGCCCTTGCCAGGCAGGGCGGGGACCTCAGAAGCGGGCCAGGCATGCATGTCATGAGCGTAACCGGACGTTGCTTCCGGATACGAACCGGATACGGGATCCTGGCCGGAGAGACGGTCTTGCGCTTCCGCGGTGCCCGCTCCCCCGCCCCGCCGCTTCCCGGAACCGCGGCTCTGCCCCGGCCTGCGGCCTCCGCCGCCGGACGGCCCGTATGAGGCCCACAGGCCGCCTCGGACGGCACAACGGCCCCCGGCCGTCACACCGGTGGCCAGGGAATCGCGGGCCACCCGCCACTCGGCCCCGGGTGCCGCCCCGTCACCCGCAGCGCCTCCACCCGCCCCCGCAACGCATCGATCTCCGCCGCAGTGATCAGCTCCGTCAGTCGGGTGACCAGCGCCGTCCCCGGCGCCAGCTCTTCCGCCAGCCGGTCCAGCACATCGACGGCCTCGGCCGTCAGCGGTTCCCCCGCCCACCCCCAGAGCAGCGTCCGCAGCTTGTCGTCCGCATTGAACGTCACTCCGTGGTCGATGCCGTACAGCCGGCCGTCCGGCGCCGGCAGCAGGTGCCCGCCCTTCCGGTCGGCGTTGTTGATCACCGCATCGAGGACTGCCAGCCGCCGCAGCCGCGGATCGTCCGCGTGCACCAGCAGAGCCGTCCTCCCCTCGCCCACCTCGGCCTGGGCGACGGCCTTCCACCCGTCCCCGGGCTCCTCGTCCTCGACGAGTGCCAGCAGCGGAGGCTCACCGTCCGCGGATGCCTCCGAGGGCGCCTCGATCCACAGCTGGCACATGCCCTCCCCGTACGGCCCGTCCCGCAGCACGGTCGGCGGCACCAGCCCCCATCCCGTCACCTCGGAGATCTCGTACGCGGCGACCTCGCGCCCGGCGAGCGTGCCGTCGGGGAAGTCCCACAGCGGCTGCTCCCCGGCGACGGGCTTGTATACGCAGGTGCGCTCCTCGCCCTCGTACGCGACCGTGCAGTAGAGCACCGCATTGGACGCGTCACGGATCTGACCGCGGACGGTGAGCTGTCCCTCGGCGAGCAGGGTGATCAGCCGGGTGTCCGTCAGGCTCCCCGTCGGTATCCGTTCTGGCGCGGGCATACGTGTCCTTCCGGGTCGAGCGGCAGGCTGCACAGCGGGCACGGCGGACGGCCGGCGTTCACGACGTCCAGGGCGCGCTTGGCGAACGCCCGCGCCTGCGCGCCGCTGAGCCGGACCCGAAGCATCGGCGGACCGTTCTCCTCGTCCTGCAGCATCCGTTCCTCGGCCTCCGCGAGATCGTCGTCGGAGTCCGCGTCCAGCTCGACCAGGGCCTGCGCCTCGACGATCATGCGCTGCTCCTCGCCGTCCCAGGCGAGAGCCATCGTCCCGACCCGGAACTCCTCCTCGACGGGCACGTCGAGCGGAGCGGTGTCGGTGACGTCCATCGGGGCCACTGCGGGCACCGGCGAGTTCCCGCCGGTCCTCCGCACGACCTCGTCGAGCAGTTCGTCGATCCGCTCGGCAAGCGCGGCGACCTGGGTCTTCTCCAGGGCCACGCTGGTGACACGTCCGCCTGAGGAAGCCTGCAGGAAGAACGTACGGCGTCCAGGCAGCCCGACCGTACCGGCCACGAAACGGTCCGGGGGGTCGTAGAGGAACACCTGACGGGACACGTCCTGTCTCCCTTGAGAATTGACGGCAAATGAGGGGCGGCCGGGTTCCAGGAGAGTCCCGGAGGGAAGGGCGCCTACGGCGCGTCCACCCTACTGCGCGGAGCGATCACGGCGCCCCAGCGCCGCCACCGACCACCGCGTCCGTACCTGCTTCCGTATCCGTGGCCGCGCCGGCGCTCTCCTCGTGCGGCTCCAGCGACGCGAAGTCCCCGGTGTCGCCGAGCCGCAGCAGGAAGGGCCGCAGCCGTGTGTAGCGGATCGCGGTGACCGAGCAGGGTTCGGCCTGGATCCGCTGGAAGAGGTCGAGATGCATCCCGAGCGCGTCGGCGACGACGGACTTGATGATGTCGCCGTGCGAGCACATCACGTACACCGCGCCGTCACCGTGCTCGGCCTCGATCCGGGTGTTCCACTCCCGTACGGCCTCGACGGCGCGCGCCTGCATCGCCCGCATCGACTCACCGCCGGGAAAGGCCACGGCCGAGGGGTGCTGCTGCACGACGGACATCAGCGGCTCGTCGGTGAGCTCCGCGAGTTTGCGCCCCGACCAGTCGCCGTAGTCGCATTCGCTGATCCGCTCCTCTGTGTGCAGCGACAGCCCCGGCCGGGCGTCGAGCAGCGGCTGCAGCGTCTCCCGGCAGCGTTGCAGCGGGCTGCTGACGGCGGCGGCGAGGGGCAGGGAGGCCAGCCGCTGGACAAGCGCGGCGGCCTGCGCGACGCCGCGCTCGTCGAGCGCGACACCGGGGGTCCGGCCGGCGAGCACCCCGGCCGTGTTGGCGGTGGAGCGTCCGTGGCGTACGAGGATCAGGGTGGGCATACGGGCCAGCGTAGGCCGATGTCCCTCGAGAGATGCGCCGGGAACCGGAGCAGGGGAGAATGCGCGCCGTGATTGTGGATTGCGCGATTTATCGGGACGGGCGTCGCACCGACGGACCTGCCGACTTCTCCGATGCCCTCGACGAGGCACGGGCCACCGGGGACGCGTTTCTCTGGATCGGGCTGCACGAGCCCACGGAGGAGGAGTTCGACCTCGTCAGCAGCGAGTTCGGGCTGCATCCACTGGCCGTCGAGGACGCGCTGTGCGCGCACCAGCGGCCGAAGCTGGAGGTGTACGACGACTCCCTCTTCGCGGTCATCAAGCCGGTGGTGTACGAACCCGAGAACGACACCGTCACCACCGACGAGCTGATGATCTTCATAGGCGACTCGTTCGTCGTGACGGTCCGGCACGGGGAGGGCGCGCCGCTCGCCGAGGTACGCCGCCGGCTGGAGGCCGATCCCGAGGTGCTGGGGCACGGCCCCACCTCGGTCCTGTACGCGGTCAGCGACGCCGTCGTCGACCACTACATCGATGTGGCCGCGGAACTCCAGATCGACCTGGAGGAACTGGAGACCGAGGTGTTCTCACCGAGCAGCACCATCGACACCAAGAACATCGCGTCACGCATCTACACCTTCAAGCGGCAGGTGCTGGAGTTCCGCCGGGCCACCGGCCCGCTGAACGCGCCCATGGTCCGGCTGGCAGGCGCCACCGTGCCGTTCGTCGACGAGCACTCGCAGCCGTTCTTCCGGGACGTGAGCGACCATCTGACGCGCGCCAACGAGCACGTGGAGGGGCTGGACCGGCTGCTCTCCGACATCCTCTCCGCGCATCTGGCGCAGACGGGGCTGCGGCAGAACGACGACATGCGGACGATCTCGGCGTGGGCGGCCATGGCGGCCGTACCGACGATGGTGGCGGGGATCTACGGCATGAACTTCGAGCACATGCCGGAGCTGCGCTGGGCGTGGGCCTACCCGACGGTGATCGGACTGATGGGCTGCGCGGTCTTCGGCCTGTACCGCCTGTTCAAGCACCACGGCTGGCTCTGACGTCGGGCTGCCCGCCGAAGGCGCAGCTCAGGCGTACTCGGGCTCCGGTATCGCCGGGCCGCCCAGCGCGTCGCGCCGCTCGGGCGGTTCCAGGCTGACCATGCGCCGCCAGCCGACGAGCCGTTCGTACGCGTAGACGCCGTGGATCCCCACGGCGAGCACCGCCGCCCTGGCCCTGGACCAGCCCAGGATGCGGCCCATGTGGGCCATCACGGCGAGGCTGACATCGCGGTACACCCGGATCTCGGCGAGGGCGCACTCGCGCAGGATGCGCTGGATCGTCCGGCCGTGTCCGGCGCGGGCGAGGCGGAGCAGCTCTTCGTGGCAGTACGCCAGGTGGTTGTCCTCGTCGTTCGAGATCATCTTCACCGCACGGCCCACGTCGGGGTGGTCGGCGAAATACCTGTGGAGCGTTTTCATCTGTTCGGAGGCGCGCTGCTCGGTGACCCGGCTGTGCGCCAGATACGTGACGATGTCGGGCTCGGAGAGCGGCTCGTCACGTATCAGCTGCTCGTGGGCGAGGCCGATGCCGTGCTTCTCCAGCAGCATCGTGTAGTCCGTCTCGTGCGGCACCTCGGTCGGCCGCAGCCCGCGCTTTTTCAGCAGGGCGCGGAAGATCCGGCCGTGCTTGTCCTCGTCGGCGCCGTGCCGGACGATCTTGGGAACGAGGGCGCGCTGGCTCTCGGGGGCCAAGGCCGCGATGCGGCCGTTCTCCCAGCCGCCCTGACTCTCGCCACCTGCGGCGATCGAACAGAAGAGCCGGAACGACTCGTCGTTGTCGAGAATCTCCTGGAACAGGTTCTTTGCCGAGAGCATCGCTGGCGCCTCCGTACCGGTGTCCGCAGAAGGAAATTCAAATGCGGCATGGGAGAGCAGGCAACAGGAGGCATCTCCGGCAGGGCCGAACGGGTGCCACGTAACCTATGGGGGCCGGGCGCGTTGTGCTGCGTAACGGCCGTGGCGGGGAGGACCCCCGAGCCCCCACCACGGCCGTAGTGCTGCCCGCGGGCGGTTAAGAGCGACCGGCCATCGGGGGCGGTTAGGCCAGGCCGGACCGCTCCAGCGCGTCCGTACCGGCGCGCAGCGCGGAGATCCGCTCCTCGCGGGTGAAACCGGCCGGAGCGAGGGTCAGGGTCGTGACACCGGCGGCGGCGTAGGCCTGCATGCGCTCCGCGATGCGCTCGACCGAACCGAGCAGCGTGGTCTGGTCGATCAGCTGGTGCGGTACGGCGGCGGCGGCGCCGGTCTTGTCACCGGACAGGTATTTGTCCTGGATCTCGGCGGCTTCCTTCTCGTATCCCATGCGTTGGGCGAGCTGGTTGTAGAAGTTCTGCTTGCGGCTGCCCATGCCGCCGACGTACAGCGCGGTGTAGGGGCGGAACATGTCGGCGAGTCCGCTGATGTCGTCACCGATGGCGAGCGGCAGCGTCGGGCAGACGTCGAAGCCGTCCATGGTCTTCCCGGCCTTCTCGCGGCCCGCCCGCAGGTGCTTCACCGCGGTGTCCTCGAGATGGTCGGCGGACGGGAAGATCAGCAGCGCGCCGTCGGCGATCTCGCCGGTCTGCTCCAGGTTCTTCGGGCCGATCGCGGCGATGTAGAGCGGAATGTGCTCGCGCTGCGGGTGGACGGTGAGCTTGATGGGCTTGCCGGAACCGTCCGGCAGCGGAAGCGTCCAGTGCTCGCCCTCGTACGAGAGCCGCTCGCGGGACATTGCCCGGCGGACGATCTCCACGTACTCCCGGGTGCGGGCCAGCGGCTTGTCGAATTTGACGCCGTACCAGCCCTCGGAGACCTGCGGTCCCGACACACCGAGGCCGAGACGGAACCGGCCGCCGGAGAGCGAGTCGAGGGTGGCGGCGGTCATCGCCGTCATGGCGGGCTGGCGGGCCGGGATCTGCATGATCGCGGAGCCGACGTCGATGGACTCGGTCTGGGCGGCGACCCAGGTGAGCACGGTCGGCGCGTCGGAGCCGTACGCCTCGGCCGCCCAGCAGACGTCGTAGCCGAGCCGGTCGGCCTCCTGGGCGACGGCGAGGTTGTCGCCGTCCATTCCCGCGCCCCAGTAGCCGAGATTGATGCCGAGCCGCATAAGCTCTCCCCTTACTGATCAGTAACGTCCCTGTGGTCCGGACTCTAGCGCGCACCACCCTGATCCGGCAGGGGCGACTTGACCCCGGGTTGTCCACAGGCTTCCTCCCCGTGGGGCTCTGGCCAGTAATCTCAGCGCCCATGGAGCAGAGGCATCTCGGCCGCACCGGCCTTCGAGTGTCCCGGATCGGGCTCGGCACCCTTACCTGGGGCCGGGACACCGACGAGCACGACGCTGCCGAACAGCTGAAGGCCTTCTGGGAGGCGGGCGGCACACTGGTCGACACGGCCGATGTGTACGGCGGCGGGGAGGCCGAATATCTGCTGGGGCGGCTCGTCGAGGGTCTGGTGCCGCGGCGCGATCTGGTCATCGCGACGAAGGCGGGCAGCGTGGCCGACCCGTACCGCCGCTTCGACGGCTCGCGTGGTCATCTGCTGGCCGCACTGGACGCCTCGCTGGAACGGCTCGGTACGGACTACGTGGATCTGTGGCAGCTCCACGCCTTCGACCCGGTGACTCCGCTGGAGGAAACCCTTCAGACGCTGGAGCTGGCGGTGTCCACCGGGCGCGCACGGTACGTCGGGGTGTCGAACTTCTGCGGCTGGCAGCTCGCCAAGGCGGCGACCTGGCAGCTCGCCTCGCCCGGGGCGCGCACCCGGCTGGCCAGTACGCAGATGGAGTACTCACTGCTGCAGCGGGGCGTGGAGCGCGAGGTGCTGCCCGCCGCACTCGATCTGGGCGTGGGGCTGTTGCCGTCGTCGCCCCTGGGCCGCGGGGTGCTGACCGGCAAGTACCGCACGGGCACCCCGGCCGACTCGCGCGGCGCCTCCGAACTGCTGGCCCCGTTCGTCGAGCCGTATCTCGACGACCCGGCGAGCCGCATCGTGGACGCGGTGGCGACGGCGGCCGACGGGCTGGCCACGACGGCGTTGCAGGTGGCTCTCGCCTGGGTGCGGGACCGTCCCGGAGTGGTGGCCCCGATCGTCGGCGCGCGCAACGCGCGGCAGCTCACGGAGGCATTGTCAGTGGAGGCACTTAGTCTTCCTGACGAGATCTGCCAGGCGCTCGACGATGTGTCGGCGCCCGTGCACCGCTATCCCGACCAGGACTGGAGCACGCTGTGACTGCGCTTCCCCGGGGGGAATCCCCCGGCCCCTCGGCCGCCGACGACGACACCGACGTCGTCGGCTCCGCTGCCGCCGTACCCGCCCCGAGCGAGGCGGAGGAGACGGACGGGACAGCGGAGCCGGCGGCCCCGGAGGGAGCCGACACGACGGATGCGGTCGGCGTGACGGACGTCGGGGCGGCGCCCGCTGCCGCCGCGCTCTCGGAGGCCGAAGCCGAGCTGGCCGCCCAGCGGGAACTGCGGGAGCGGATCGAGAAGCGCAAGGCCGAGAAGCAGGGCCCGATCGCCGCGGGCGCCAAGCTGAGCGGGCAGGCCGCCGATCTGCTGGCGGCGGTGCGGGCCGTGGAGAGCGGCGAGAAGCCCGGCGCCGCGTTCTTCGACTCGCCCGCACCGGCACCGCGCCGCGCCGCTCCCGCGCCGGTACGCCCCCGGGAACCCGAGCCGGTGTTCGCACCGCAGGGTGCCTCTCCGGAGGCCGTGGCCGCGGTGACAGCCGTCCTGGCGGAGGGTGGGGCACCCGAAACCCTGGCGCTGCCGGCGGCGGAGACGCTCGGCGCGCCGGCGGCCGACGTGCTGCGCGCGGACCCATGGCAGCTACTGGCCGTACCCACCGTCCGGCCCGAACAGGCGGACGGCTTCGCAAGGGCGCTGCTGGGCGCCGCGTGCGGTCCGGACGACGAGCGGCGGACGGCGGCGCTGGTCGGCTGGCTGCTGGAGCGCGCCGCACTGCAGGGCGACACCGCGCTGGACACGTCGGCGGTGCGTGCCGCGCTCGCCGAGCGTGCGGTGACCGACCCGGAGGCGGCCGTGCGGCACGCCGTCGCCGAGGGCGTCGTGCTGGTCTTCCAGGACGCTCCGGACGACCAGGACGCGGACGTGGATGCAGAGCCCGTGGACGAGGCGGCGGACGGGGCCGGGCAGGAGCCGACTCAGGTGCTGTTCGGTCTCGAGCGGTACGCGCTGGCCGAGGAGAGCCTCGCCGACGGCCTGGCCCGACTGGTCAACGCCTGCGAGAAGGACGCCGACTGGTCGGAGGCCGCCGCGGCCGCCGGTTCACCGTCGGCGGCCGAGCTGATCCGTGCGGTCGCGGCCGGCGGCCTGGTCGCGCACACGGGCGGCGACGCGGCGCGGGCGGAACCCGCCGCGCTGATCGTCGCAGCCCGCACCCTCGGATTGCGGGCCCTCGGCACCACCCACAGCGTGGACGGCAGACGGCGGCTGGCCGAGGCGCTCGACGAGCCGTCGGCGGCCGTCACCCTCGCCGGGCTGCTCTCCGGCGCGGAGGGCCCCGGCCGGGACGCGGACGGGGCGATCGCCGTCGATCTGCTGGTCGTGCTGGACGCCCCGCAGCTGGACGTGGAGACCGCCGCGATTGTGGTGGAGTCCCTCCCCGACGGCGCCCGGCTGGTGCTCAGCGGCGACCCGGGGGTGCTGGGCTCGGCAGGTGCGGGGCGGGTCTTCGCGGACGTCCTGGCCGCCCACGCCTGCCCGCAGGTCGTATCCCGTACGCCGGATCCCGGTCCGATCGGCGAGCTGGTCTCCGGGATCGGAATCGGCGAGCTGAACCAGGTGGCGGCCCCCGGCAAGGAGGTGGTGATCGTCCCCGTGCAGGACGCCGGTGAGGCGGTGCACCGCACCGTGCAACTGGTCGCCGACTCGGTGCCGCGTGCGATCGGCGTCCCGTCGGCCGACACCCAGGTGATCACCGTCGGGCACGGCGGATCGGCGGGCACCCGCACGCTGAACGCGGCACTCAAGCAGCGTCTCAACCCCGGTCCCGGTCGGTTCGGCGGCTTCGACCTGGGGGACCGGGTCGTACACGTCCCGACGCCCGGCAGGACCGTGCCCGGGACGGTCGTCTCGGCCGACGCCGAGGGACTGCATCTGGACTGTGCGGGCACGCCGGTCGTCGTACCGCAGGAGCGGGTGGAGTCGACCGTGCGCCACGGCTGGGCCCTCAGCGCCCACCAGGCGGCCGGGATGCGCTGGCCCGCGGTCGTCGTCGTGCTGCCCGGTGACGCGGCTCAGGGACTGAGCCGGTCCTGGGTGTACACCGCGTTCAGCCGTGGCGAGCGGCATCTCTCCGTGGTGCACGGGGTGGATCAGGCGCTGCCGCGCGCGGTGGCCCTGCCTCCGTCCCAGAACCGCACGACCCGGCTGCGCGCCCTGCTGGAGGCGCAGCAGACGGTCACCGCCTAGGTCCTGTCCCGTCGATCTTCGTGGATCAGCCTGCGGCGTCCGGTGCGGTGCATCGCAAGGCGGAGGATCGTCCTCGTACTGGGCGTACTCGGGCGACTGAAGACAACGCGTCGAACTGCCGCCGCCGCCCGAAGGGCGGTCGCGCGGCGTCCGGTGCGTCGCCGGTGCCCTGGGGCGGGGCACCGGCGACGGCTCCTGTCACCGACAGCACACGGTCAGGAACTGTCGGCCGCCAGGTCGTCCAGCTCCTCGTCGAGTTCGTCCTCGTCAAAGACGGAACTGACGTCGAAGCGGCACACCACCAGTTGAGGGTCGGCTTCGTCGAACGGGGCACTGAGCCACTCCCCCGGCTCAGGAAGCTCTTCCGCCGCGGCGACCCAGAGCGTGGAGTCGCCTTCCTCCAAGCCGAACTCCTGGTGCCGGGAGGCAATCTCGTCCGGTTCGTACTCACCGAAGAGCACGCCGAGCGCCGCATGGACACTGGCGCCGACCACGGCCCCGGTCCCGTTGGCGCGGCCGTCCGGGTCCGGGTTGGCGATCCGCTGCGTCTGGGCGAGCAGCCGGGAAGGCTCCACCACCGCGTAGTCGCGGCGGATCAGCACGCTGAGCGCCTTCGGCTCCTCGGGACCGCTGTACGGCGGCAGGGAGTCGTCGGCGCCGGGGATCTCGAAGGGAGTGACCTCGTCGTAGCGGTCGTAGAGGAGTTCGTCGTAGACCTCGGCCGCAGCGGCGAGTGCATTGAACGCTTCATAGACGGCGGGGTCGTCGTCCCCGGACCGGCGCTCGACCGCCGCGAGGTGATGGTCGAGCGCGGCTTTGACTGCATCGGCGGCGGCGCGTACCTCGGCAGCGGTGGGCTGCGCAGCATCAGACATAGTGCAGACGCTATCCGTAGACAGCCTCTGCCCGCACAATAGATGCGATGCCGGAATACGAATTTGTCGATGTGTACGTACCGCGCGGGGTCTCCCGGAAGGAAACCGCCCGCCTGCTGACCGACCATGCCGAGTACGGCCACTGGGAGTTGGACCGATTGACGCTGCGCCGTGACGGCAGCCGCAGGGTGCGGCTGCGTCGGCGGATCATTCGCCAGATGCGCGCCACCTGGTGAGACGAGCGGGCCCCGCATCCGCGGGGCCCGCTCGTCTTCGTCCGGCCTGTCCCGGTGCCGCAGTCCGTTGTTATGCGGCCATACGGGAGCGGCGGTACAGCACCGTACCCGCGCCCGCCAGCAGCAGACCCGCGCCCGCTGGGACCAGCAGGTCGAACCCGCCCGCTCCGGTGTGGGCGAGCTGGGGCTCGGGCGCGTTCGGCACGCCTCGCGGTCCGGGCACTTCGGGCTTCTCGGGGGTGAGCGGGGTGACCGGAACGTCCACCGGGGGCGTACTCACGGGGTCGTTCTCGCACGTGCTACCGGTTGCGGAGCCGAGCGGTCCGCCGATGGTGACACTGCTCCCGCAGGCATTCACGGGGACGTCGACGGGGACCTGGATGGTGTTGCCCGACAGGATGCCGGGCGACCCGGTCGCGTACCCCTCGGCCGTGGCGCCGCTGACGCTTCCGTTGCCTCCGGCCCGGTGCTTGCCCGTTCCGGCGCGGTACTCGCGGGTCAGGTCGCCCATGCCGCGGTCGGCCGCTGCGTGGCGGCCCGATGCTTGCGCACCCGAGCCGTGCCGCCCCGAGGCACTGTTTCCCGAAGTGTTTCCACAAGCGTTTCCGGCCGCCGGATTGAGCAGTCCGACAACACTCACGGCGTTACCGCATACGTTGACCGGGACGTCGACCGGGATCTCCACCGAATTCCCCGACAGCAACCCCGGGGAATTCGACGCGTCGCCGGCCGCTCCCGCGTCGGCGTGTGCGTATCCGCCACTCAGCGCGAGCACCCCGCCCGCTGCCGCCATGGACATCAGGCCTTTACGCGTGACCTGTCGCATAGGTTGTTCCCTGCCTTCTACCTTCCGGATTACCCCCGGACGTGACCGTGCGGGGGCGAAATACCCAGCGGCCCCGGAGCGCATGGCGTGCGCTCCGGGGCCGACCGGGCTCAAACCCTTACGGGTTGACGCACAACGTCACGAGTTGGCGCAGGAGTTGTTGAAGGCGGGGTTCAGCAGCCCGATCACGGAGACCGTGTTGCCGCACAGGTTCACCGGCACGTGCACGGGAACCTGGATGGTGTTGCCCGAGATCACACCGGGGCTGCCGGCCGCGGCACCCTGAGCGCCCGAGTCGGCGGCGGCCATACCCGCACCCGCGATGACCAGACCACCGGTGACTGCCGCAGCGGCGACGATCTTCTTGATCATTATTCCTCCTAGTTGGCAATGCGGTCCCAGCCGCGGACCGCATCACCTGTAACGAGGAATAAGTAACCGGGCTACGAGGCGATGACCCCTTTCACTCGTTCCGGTCACGTACGTACATGCTGACGATTACCAGCGGAACAGGGCGCGGTAATTCAGCAGTTGTCGATGAAACGGTCGAGCACCCGCGCACCGAACTGCAGGCCGTCGACCGGTACCCGCTCGTCGACACCGTGGAACATGCCCGCGAAATCGAGCTCCGGCGGCAGCTTCAGCGGGGCGAACCCGAAGCAGCGGATACCGAGGTCGGCGAAGGACTTGGCATCCGTGCCACCGGAGAGCATGTACGGGACGGCGCGGGCGATCGGGTCCTCCGCCTTCAGCGCGACCTGCATCGCGTCCACCAGGGAGCCGTCGAAGCCGGTCTCCAGCGCCTTGTCGCTGTGCACGTCCTCGCGCTTGACCCGCGGGCCGAGTATCCGGTCCAGGTCGGCCAGGAACTCGTCCTCGAAGCCGGGCAGGAAACGGCCGTCGACGTGGGCGACGGCCTGGCCGGGGATCACGTTCACCTTGTAGCCGGCGCCGAGCATGGTGGGGGCGGCTGAGTTGCGGAGGGTGGCGCCGATCATCTTGGCGATGCCGCCCAGCTTGGCGAGCGTGGCGTCCATGTCCTCCGGGTCGAGGGAGGTGCCGAGCGCGTCGGACAGTTCGTCGAGGAAGGACCGTACGGTCTTGGTGACCCTGACCGGCCACGTGTGCCGGCCGAGCCTCCCGACCGCCTCGCAGAGTTCGGTGATCGCGTTGTCGCCGTTGGTCATCGAGCCGTGCCCGGCGGTGCCGTCCACGGTGAGCCGCATCCAGTGGATGCCCTTCTCGGCCGTCTCCACGAGATAGAGCCGCAGCTTCTCGTTGACCGTGAAGGAGAAACCGCCGACCTCGCCGATCGCCTCGGTCACGCCGTCGAAGAGGTCCGGGTGCTTGTCGACGAGATACCGCGCACCGTACGTACCACCGGCCTCCTCGTCGGCGAGGAAGGCCAGCACGATGTCGCGCGGGGGCTTGCGGCCGCTGCGCATCCGGTCACGGACGACCGCGAGGGTCATGGCGTCCATGTCCTTCATGTCGACGGCGCCGCGTCCCCATACACAACCGTCCGCGACCTCGCCCGAGAACGGGTGGTGCGTCCAGTCCTGGGCATTGGCCGGGACGACGTCGGTGTGCCCGTGGATGAGCAGCGCGGGCCTGGACGGGTCCTCGCCCTCGATCCGGGCCACGGTCGAGGCACGGCCCTTGTGGGATTCGAAGATCTTCGGTTCGAGCCCGACCTCGGCGAGCTTCTCCGCGACGTACTCGGCGGCCGCCCGCTCACCCGGGCCGGAGTGGTCTCCGTAGTTGCTGGTGTCGATCCGGATCAGCTCACGGCAGAGGTCCACGACCTCGTCCTCGCCGGACGGGCTGCCGGCCTTGTTCGTCTCGCTCACGCTGCTTCCTTCCACTCTCACCCTGCTGCTCCCCCACATCCTCCCGCGCCCGGCCCGCACACCCAAGGGCGCCTGCCGCCCGTCACGCGCCGTTCACACGGCCAGGGGAGTGATCGAGCACCCCCGAATGTTTGCTATTGTTTTCCACGTCGGAACGGGCAAGGCCCGCGAGACAGACACCTTGTCCGGGTGGCGGAATGGCAGACGCGCTAGCTTGAGGTGCTAGTGCCCTTTATCGGGCGTGGGGGTTCAAGTCCCCCCTCGGACACCAGAAGGTCTCCCTTCACGGGAGATCGAGCGGATGCGGGTCGAGGATCACCTCGGCCCGCATCCGCTTTTTGGTGTGGCGCCCGGCGCCGGCGCTCCGGTCCGCATCGGTGGTGGTGGCGGTCGGTCCGGGGCTGCCGTCCTCACTTGACGAGCTGGTAGATGCTGTCGGCGACCAGCCACAGCCCCAGCAGAAGTGACAGTGACACGATCGCCTGGTCCTGATGGGTGTCGAGCCAGTCGCGCAGCCCTCGCAGCTTGGCCTCTGCCGCGACGGGCGAGAAGGTGGTGTACAGCTCCATCGCCAGCAGGCTGGAGGTGGCCAGGACACAGAACCCCGTCAGGGCCAGCGTGGTCGCGATCGAGGAGAGATTCGCGTCCACCGCCGTGGCGGCTCCGGCACCGACCATGGCCCAGGGCTGCAACAGGATCGCCAGTCCGGCCGCCGTCCATCCGGACACGCGGTCCGGTCTCTCCATCCACTTGGGTGCGTGGCGGGGGCGGCGCGGACGGCGCCGCTTGCGTTCGCCGTACGCGACGAGCCCCAGGCCCAGGGCCAGCTTGCCCGCGAGCGCCGCGGTCGACGGAACGCTCTGGCGCGCCGGGGGCGTGCCGCCGGTCAGCAGGATCACGGCGGCGATCACCATCAGGAGGCCCGCGAGCCACGACAGGATGAACACAAGCCCCCTGCGCACCCCCCTGTCGGCGGTCAGCAGCAGAATGAAGGCACTGTTGTGCAGGGGCCCGAGCGTGATGGCCGTACCGATGACGACGAGGTCAACGACCATCGCTGCCGGCCGCGTGGCCGGTCCCGTCCCGATGCCCGTGTCCGCGCGGCTCCCCGAGGCCAGGGGTATCGGGCGCGCGGGACGGCAGAGCCCCCGCCTCGCCCCGGCTCTCGGCCGTCACTGCCTTCCCGTAGTGTCTGCCGACAGCCGGAGATCGGGCCGGGCGTGCGCGGGCGCGGGTCGTGGTGAGGACATCGGGTCGCACATGTCGACTGTGTTGGGCGGGCATCATCGCGTCAAACCGGCCACGGCGCCGATGGGCCGAATGCGTCCGGCTGGGCTGAAGGCGCAGCCGGCGATCCGGCGCAGGAACTGCCGGCGCGGGGCCCCCTACACGAGCCCCCAACCCCTTGTTGAAACGGTTCATGCATGGTTAACGTCCTGCAGCGACAGCGAACCGGGCGTTGCGGTCCAAGGAGGATCATGAGCCGTACGCGTACGCACCCGCTCCCTTGGTACATGGATGTGTCCCCCGGATCGGGCGGGCTGCCGCCCCGGTCCTGGTACGCGGGGTCGGACGCCGGGCGGATGTCGTTGAACGGGGAGTGGCGGTTCCGGCTCTCCCCGACCGCTTCCGCCGAGGACGCCTCGTTCGCACAGTCCGGGTTCGACGCGTCCGGCTGGGGAACGGTCGCGGTGCCCGGGCACTGGGTGCTGCAGGGAGCCGGCGGAGCTCCCGCGTACACCAACGTCATCTACCCCTTCCCTGTCGATCCGCCGCTCGTGCCGACCGAGAATCCGACCGGCGACCATCTGCTGGCCTTCGACCTGCCGGCCGGGTGGCCGGAGGGCGGCGAGTGCGTGCTGCGGTTCGACGGGGTGGAGTCCGCCGCCCGGGTCTGGCTCAACGGCGAGGAACTGGGGGATTTCAAGGGGTCCCGGCTGCCGCACGAGTTCGCGGTCGGCGGGGTCGTGCGGGCTGAGGGCAACGTACTGGCCGTGCGGGTGCACCAGTGGTCGTCCGGGAGCTATCTGGAGGACCAGGACCAGTGGTGGCTGCCGGGGATCTTCCGGGACGTCACGCTGCTGCACCGGCCGGACGGCGCGCCCCGGGACTTCTTCGTGCACGCCGGCTACGACCACCGCGCCGGGACCGGGACGCTGCGAGTGGAGTGCGACGGCGCCGAGGGGCGAGTCCTGGTGCCCGCGCTGGGGGTCGATATCGCAACGGACGAGGCGGTGACCGTGCCGGTCGAGCCGTGGACCGCCGAGACGCCCCGGCTCTACGACGGTGAGCTGGTGACGGCCGGTGAGCGGATACCGCTGCGGATCGGATTCCGTACCGTCGCCGTCGAGGACGGGCTCGTCAAGGTCAACGGCCGGCGGGTGCTCTTCCGCGGGGTGAACCGGCACGAGTTCCACCCCACGACCGGGCGGACCGTGGACGCGGACACGATGCGGCGCGATCTGGTGCTGATGAAGCGGCACAACATCAATGCCGTACGGACCAGCCACTACCCGCCGCACCCGGCGTTCCTGGATCTCTGCGACGAGCTCGGGCTCTGGGTGATCGACGAGTGCGATCTGGAGACACATGGCTTTGTCGACCTGGAGTGGCGCAACAACCCGGTCGACGACGAACGGTGGACCCCGGCGCTGCTCGACCGGGCCGCACGCATGGTGGAGCGCGACAAGAACCACGCCTCGGTGATCATCTGGTCGCTCGGCAACGAGTGCGCGTCGGGGCGCGGGCTCACGGCGATGGCCGAGTGGGTCAAGGACCGCGATCCGGACCGGCTGGTGCACTACGAGGGCGATCTCTCCTGCAAGGACGTCGACCTGTACTCGCGGATGTATCCGACCCACGCCGAGGTCGAGCTGATCGGGAAGCGGGCCGAGGACCCGTGGGGCGACCCGGCGCTGGACGCCCGGCGGCGCGCGATGCCGTTCATCATGTGCGAGTACGGGCACGCGATGGGCAACGGCCCCGGCGGACTGAGCGAGTACCAGCGGCTCTTCGAGCAGTACGAGCGCTGCCAGGGCGGGTTCGTCTGGGAGTGGATCGACCACGGATTCGCCCACCCCGAGTACGGCTTCGCCTACGGCGGGGACTTCGGCGAGGAGCTGCACGACGGCAACTTCGTCTGCGACGGACTCGTCTTCCCGGACCGCACGCCCTCCCCGGGGCTGATCGAGTACAAGAAGGTCATCGAGCCGGTACGGATCGAGGCCGGGGCGTCCGCGGGAACCGTCCGGATCGTCAACGGGTACGACTTCGCGGACCTCGGCCACCTGGAGTTCGTCTGGTCGCACGAAGTGGCCGGGGAGCTGCGCGCATCGGGCCCGCTCACCGTGCCCGGCCTGGCGCCCGGAGCCCACGCCGAGGTGGCACTCCCGGAGGGCGGCGAGGGCGTGTGGACCGTGCGGGCGGTGCTCGCCGAGGACGCCGCGTGGGCGGGACGCGGGCATGTGGTGGCCTGGGGGCAGCAGGCGGTCGGGGCGGTGGTGCCTGCTGCGACCGCGGTGGGCTCGCGACCGGAGGCGGCTGACGGGGTGATCATCCTCGGGTGCGGCGTCTTCGATGCGGCGACCGGGGCGTTGGTCCGGCTCGGGGACGTACCGGTGGAGGCGCCGCGGCTCGATGTGTGGCGGGCGCCCACCGACAACGACAACGGTGCGGCCTGGCAGCCGGACGAGCGGTACGGGCTGCGGTGGCGGGAGTTGGGGCTGCACCGGATGCGTCACCGGATCGACGCCGTGGAGGTGGGCGAGGACTCGCTGACTGTGCGGACACGGGTGGCGCCTGCCGGGGTGGATACGGGGCTGCGTACGCAGTACCGGTGGACCGCCGACGGGGAACGGCTCGGGCTCACCGTGTCCGTGACGCCCGAGGGCGAGTGGAGGGTGCCGCTGCCCCGGCTCGGGATCCGGTTCGGGCTGCCTGCCGCGTACGGCGGGGCGCGGTGGTTCGGCGGCGGGCCCGGCGAGGCGTACCCGGACACCCGGGCCGCCTCGATGCTCGGGCGGTGGGAGATGTCCGTCGATGCGATGCAGACCCCGTACGTCCGGCCGCAGGAGAACGGCGCCCGGGCCGATGTCCGCTGGGCGGAGCTGACGGACGACGACGGTGCCGGGGTGCGCGCCGTGGGTGGCGCGCCGTTCTGGTTCTCCGCACGGCGGTGGACGAGCGAGCAACTGGACGCCGCGGGGCACGGGCCGGATCTGGTGGCCGGGGAGACCGTCTGGGTCCACCTGGATCACGCGCTGCAGGGCATCGGGTCGCAGTCGTGCGGGCCTGGGGTGCTGCCGGAGTACCGCCTCGACGCGGCCGAGACGGAATTCTCGTTCGTGTTCTCACCCGTGGGGTGAGGTACGGCTCCTTCCCGGTCCGGTGGCCGCCGGACCGGGAACCCGTGCCGGCCGACGCAACAGGTGTACGGGGACGAGGTGTTGGGCGCGCAGGCTGTCGCGGACCGGCGCGGCGCACTCGGTCGCTCCGCGCTCCGGGGTGTGCGGTCCGACACCGCCGGTGAGCTGCGCCGACGCTGTGACAGGATGACCGGCATCATGACCACCAGCACCGTCAGCAGCTGCCGCGCCCCGGGCGCCGACGCACCGGCCGGGACCTCGCGATGAGGGGCCGGGCGAAGCCCCCGTCGGCGCCCCTGCCACAGCGGGACGGGATCGACCCGGTGCGGGTACGGCTCCCTGAGGATCCGGGCGGGGAGTGGGCGACGGTCCGTGACCATCTGCTGGCGCGGTTCGGCGGTGCGATCGGGGCGGACCGGGTGGACGCCATGCTCGCCGAGGGCAGGTTCGTCTCGGTGCAGGAGCCCGTGGCGCCTGACGAGCCGTACACGGCGGGCCGGTATCTCTGGTTCCACCGGGACTTCGCGCCCGAGGAACCGGTGCCGTTCCCCGTCGGTGTCGTGTACCGCGACGCGCATCTCGTCGTCGCCGACAAGCCGCACTTCCTCGCCACGACACCGCGCGGCCGGCACATCACCGAGACAGCCGTGGCCCGGCTCCGCCGTGAGCTGGATCTGCCGTCGTTGCAGCCCGCGCACCGGCTGGACCGGCTGACGGCGGGCCTGGTGCTCTTCGTCGTACGGCCCGAGGACCGGGGCGCGTACCAGACGCTGTTCCGCGACAAGCGGGTGCGCAAGGAGTACGAGGCGGTGGCACCGTACGACCCGGCGCAGACCTTCCCGCGCACCGTACGCAGCCGGATCGTCAAGGAGCGCGGGGTGATCGCGGCACGGGAGGAGCCGGGCGAGGCGAACAGCGAGAGCTGGATCGAGCTGCTGGAGCACCGGGCGGGGCTGGGCCGCTACCGTTTGCTGCCCGCCACCGGGCGCACCCACCAGCTCCGGGTTCATATGAACAGTCTGGGCCTGCCGCTCGTCCATGATCCGGTCTATCCGGTGGTCGAACCGGAGGGGGTGACGGACGACTGGACGCGTCCGCTGCAGCTCCTTGCCCGGGTGCTGGAGTTCACCGATCCGGTCACGGGCGTGCCGCGCCGCTTCGAGAGCGGGCTGCGGCTCTCCGCGTGGCCGGACCGGTGATCCACTGACGTCAGTGCCCGCGGGCGATCCACTCGTCGAGGTGCGGCGCCTCGGCGCCGATCGTGGTGGAGTCGCCGTGTCCGGTACGGACGGTGGTGTCCGCCGGCAGTGCGAGCAGCCGGTCCCTGATCGACGCGACGATCGTCGGGAAGTGCGAGAACGACCGCCCGGTGGCACCGGGGCCGCCCTGGAAGAGCGTGTCCCCGGTGAAGACGGTGGACAGCTCGGGGGCGTACAGGCAGACCGCTCCCGGGGCATGACCGGGCGTGTGCAGGACCTGGAGTGTGGTCCCGGCGATCTGCAGCTCCTGGCCCTCCGCCAGTTCGGCGTCGGGCGTGCGGTGCGGGTGGGTCTGCTTCCACAGCGGCAGGTCGTCGGGGTGCAGCAGGATCGGCGCACCCGTGGCGTCGGCGAGGGCCGGGGCCGCGTCGATGTGGTCGTTGTGGGCGTGCGTGCAGACAATGGCGCGCAGCGTGCGGCCGCGGAGCGCGTCCTCGATAGCGACCGGATCATGGGCGGCGTCGATGACGATCGCCTCGGTGTCGTCGCCGATGATCCAGACGTTGTTGTCGACGTCCCACTCGCCGCCGTCGAGGGCGAAGGTGCCGGAGGTGACGAGGTGGTCGATGCGGGCCGTCATCAGAACACCACCACCGAGCGCAGCACGTCACCCTCGTGCATCCGGGTGAATGCCTGCTCGACGTCGCCGAGGCCGATGGTCTCCGTGACGAACGCACCGAGGTCGATCCGGCCCTGCTGGTGCAGGTCGATGAGCATCGGGAAGTCGCGCGAGGGCAGGCAGTCGCCGTACCAGGACGACTTGAGTGAGCCGCCGCGGCCGAACACGTCGAGCAGCGGCAGTTCGAGCTGCATCTCCGGGGTGGGGACGCCGACCAGGACGACCGTGCCGGCGAGGTCGCGGGCGTAGAACGCCTGCTTGTACGTCTCCGGGCGGCCGACGGCCTCGATGACGACATCGGCGCCGTTGCCACCGGTCAGGGCGCGGATCGCCTCGACCGGGTCGGTGGTGCGGGAGTTGACGGTGTGCGTGGCACCCATCTTCTTCTTCGCCGTATCCAGCTTGCGGTCGTCAATGTCCACCGCGATGATCCTCGCGGCGCCGGCCAGCCGGGCACCCATGACGGCTGCGTCGCCGACGCCGCCGCAGCCGATGACGGCGACCGAGTCGCCACGGCCGACCTCGCCGGTGTTGATCGCGGCCCCGATGCCCGCCATGACGCCGCAGCCGAGCAGTCCGGCGGTGGCCGGGGAGACCTCGGGGTCGACCTTGGTGCACTGGCCCGCGGCGACCAGGGTCTTCTCCGCGAACGCTCCGATGCCGAGCGCGGGCGACAGCTCGGTGCCGTCCAGCAGCGTCATCTTCTGCTTGGCGTTGTGCGTGTTGAAGCAGTACCAGGGGCGGCCGCGCCGACACGCCCGGCACTGCCCGCAGACCGCACGCCAGTTGAGGACGACGAAGTCGCCGGGCTCGACGTCCGTGACCCCCTCGCCGACGGACTCCACGATGCCCGCGGCCTCGTGGCCGAGCAGGAACGGGAAGTCGTCGTTGATGCCGCCCTGCTTGTAGTGCAGGTCGGTGTGGCAGACGCCACACGTCTGGATCTTCACCACGGCCTCACCGGGACCGGGGTCCGGGATCACGATCGTCTCGACCCGTACCGGCTCGTTCTTTCCCGGTGCGATGACCCCTTGCACCTGCTGCGCCATACCGTGGTCTCCCTTGTCGTGACGGTCCCGGCTTCTCTGATGTTCGACCGACATTCGAAGATCGAACACGAACAACCGTACGCGGTCGTGGGTGTCCCGGCAGCGGCGGCACGGTGGTGCGCGACAGGCGGCCCTCGGCGGAGGCTCCGCGGGGGCCGCCTGTCGGCGGGTCAGGCCTCCGTGTCGTGGACCCGGCGCCCTCCGACGTACGTCTGGAGGACGCGGGTGGCGCCGATCTCCTCGGGCGGCCCCGCGTACGGGTCGCGGTCCAGGACCACCATGTCGGCGAGGGCCCCGGCACGCAGCGAGCCGGTGTCGTCCAGGTGGTTCACATAGGCCGAACCTGCTGTGTACGCGGCGATCGCGGCCGTGAGTCCGATGCGCTCCCCCGGCAGGAAGACCGGCCCCTCGCCGTCCGGTGCGATCCGGTTGACCGCGGTGTGGATGCCGTGCAGCGGGTCGGCACTGCTGACCGGCCAGTCGCTGCCGGCGGCGACGGTCGCGCCGGAGCGGAGCAGTGCGCCGAACGGATACTGCAGCGCGGCCCGTTCGTCGCCCAGGAAGGGGATGGTCAGCTCGTCCATCTGCGGTTCGTGGGCGGCCCAGAGCGGCTGGATGTTGGCGGTGGCGCCGAGCTCCCGGAACCGGGCGATGTCGTCGGGGTGGACGATCTGGAGGTGGGCGAGGTGGGGGCGGGTGTCGGTACGGCCGTTGGCGGCACGGGCGGCCTCGACGGCGTCGAGTGCCTCGCGCACGGCGCGGTCGCCGAGGGCGTGGAAGTGCGCCTGGAAGCCGAGGGCGTCCAGTTCGGTGACATACCGGCGCAGTTCGACGGGGTCGACGAAGCTGGTGCCGCTGTTGGCGGTGGCGCAGCCGCAGGCGTCGAGGTACGGGGTGAGCAGGGCGGCGGTGCCGGTTTCGGCGACCCCGTCCTGCATGATCTTCACCGAACCGGCGCGAAACTGCCCGAAGGTCAACTCCTGCCGCCTGGCGACGAGTTCGGGGATCTGCTCGGCGCCGCGTTCGCGGTCCCACCACAGGGCGCCGACGACCCGGGCGGTGAGCGAGCCGTCGCGGGCGGCGGTCAGATAGGCGTCGGACACGTCGTCCATCGAGCCGTAGGCACCGACGATGGCGTCCTGCCACGCGGTAATCCCGTACGAGTGGAGCAGGCGCTGGGCACGGAGCAGGCCGGCGAGCCGGTCGGCGGGGGTGGAGTGCGGGGTGTGGCGGGCAACCAGGTCCATGGCGCCCTCCTGGAGGAGTCCGGTGGGCTCGCCCCGGTCGTCGCGCTCGATGCGGCCGTCGGCGGGGTCCGGGGTGTCCCGGGTGACGCCGGCGAGCGTCAGGGCGCGGGTGTTGGCCCAGGCGCCGTGGTGGTCTCGGTTGACCAGGAAGACGGGCCGGTCGGGTACGACGGTGTCGAGCTGGTCCCTGGTCGGGCTGCCGCCGTCGAAGGCCTCCATGGACCAGCCGCCGCCGGTGATCCACTCCTGGTCGGGGTGGCTGTCGGCGTACGCCCGCACGGCGGCGAGCGTGTCCGTCGCCGTGCGGGTGTCCGTGAGGTTGCACTGGGCGAGCTCGAGACCGGCCGAGACGGGGTGGACGTGTGCGTCCTGGAAGCCGGGGACGAGCAGCCGCCCGGCGAGGTCGACGACTTCGGTTCCGGGGCCGATCAGTTCGCGCACCTCGTCGTGGCCGACGGCGGTGATGCGGTCGCCGGTGACGGCGACGGTGGTGGCGCGGCTGCGCGCGGCGTCCATGGTGAGGACCGGGCCGCCGGTGAGGACGAGATCGGCGGGGGCGTGGTGCATGGGTTGTTCCGTTTCGGTGAGGGCCGTGCGGGGGGTGAGAGTGGCGGGAGTACGGGGGTCAGGCCATTTCGACGACTGCCGGTTCGGTGACTGCCGGTTCGGTGGCGGCGAGGGAGCGGCCGGTGGTGAAGTACGGGGACTTCCTTACCCACTTGGCCCAGGCCGCCGCACCCACACCGGTCAGCAGCATGACCGCCGGGCAGAACAGCATGAACCAGCCGTTGTCCGGGTTGATCTCGAAGTGGTCGGCGGAGGTGTAGAAGGTCCAGCAGAGATAGCCGCCGAGGCCGAGCAGCGCGACGGCACTGAGCACCGGGATCACCACGGCCCGCAGGGCCTCGGTCCAGCTCTCGCGCAGCGCCCCGCGGAAGCGGGCGGCAGCAGCCAGTGCGGTGAGCGCGTAGTACAGCGAGACGACGACACCGATCGCGTTGACGGAGGCCAGGATGAGGTCGCCGACCTTCGGAATGACCAGGGACAGGACGGCGACGGCGGCGGCGATGCAGCCGATCGCGATGGTTCCGGCCACCGGTGTGCCGTACCGCGGGCTGACCTTGGTCCAGATCGGTCCGAGGGTGCGGTCCCGGCTCATCGCGAACATGCCGCGCACGGTCGGAATCACGCCGGACTGGAGCGAGGCGATGGCGGAGAAGGTGAGGGCGATCAAGGGGAGTGCGGCGAGCGGCTGGGCGGCGAGCCGGTCGCCGAAGTAGGTGAGTCCCTGGGCGCCGTGTCCGGTCAGCTCGTCCAGCGAGAGGACACGCTGGAAGGCGAAGGAGCCGAGGAGGAAGAGGCCGAGCATGGTGACCAGAGTGATGAGTCCGGCCTTGGAGGCATCCTGCGGGTCGCGGATCTCCTCGTTGACGCTGAACGACGACTCGAACCCCCAGTAGCAGAAGACCGAGAGAAGAAGCCCCTGGGCGAGCTGCTGTCCGGAGGGGATGGTGAACGGGTTGATCCAGTCCAGGCTGAACGGGTGCGATCCGACGGCCAGTCCGTATCCGCAGAACCCGAGCAGCACGGCGTACTCGAAGACGAGGAGGTACTTCTGCAGGTTGGCAGCGGACCTGGTGCCGATGATCGCGGTGACGGTGACGGCGATGAGGACGACGATGCCGAGGACGGTCGACTGGGCGGTGGAGCCCGGGTCGAGGCGAAGCCCGGCGAGCTGGTGCAGCCCGCCCTCGCTTGCGAGTTGGAGCAGTGCGGAGCCGGTGACGGTCGTGGTGTACGAGAGGAAGACGACCGTGGAGACGATGCCGATCCAGCCGACGAGGAAGCCGAGCCAGGGGCTCAGGGAGCGGCCGACCCAGACATAGCCGCTGCCCATGTTGGGCTCGACCCGGTTGAGCCGGGAGTAGGCGCCCGCAATGCCGAGGATGGGAAGGAACCCCAGCAGCATGATGATCGGCAGGTGCAGGCCGACGGCGCCGGCGGTGACGCCCAGGCCGATGCCGATGCTGGTGGTCGCGGCGGTGGAGGAAGCGGCGATGGCGATTCCGTCGACGACGCCGAGGCTCTTCTTGAGGGTCGAGGCGGCTGGTGGGTCGCTGCCGTAGGGGGTGGGTGAGACCGTCAAGGTGGCTCCTTCGCCGAGGGGCGCTTTTCGGCCCCGCTGGCGGAACATCGAACTCCTCGGGGGTTCCGCGCGTCAACACCGTTGTCATAAGGTGCCCGCATGAGCGCGAGCGAGCGGGTGGTGCCCGAGAGCGCACGGCGCCGCAGGCGTCCCACCAAACAGGGCACGGTGCTGTCGGAGCAGCTGATCATCGAGACGGCGCTGCGGCTGATCGGCGAGCACGGGGCGGCGGCGCTCACCGTGCGCCGGCTGGGTGCGGCGCTGGGCTGCGACCCGAGCGCGGTCTACCGGTACTTCCGGGACACGGACGACCTGCTGCTGGCGGTGGCCGACGAGCTGATCGGCCACACCCTGCGCGACTGGCGGGCCAACGGGGACTGGCGGGCCGACCTGCGCGACTTGGGGCTTCGCATGCACGCCAACTGCCTGGCGCATCCACAAGCGGCGATGCTGACGTGTGCGCGGGTCACCGGTCGTACGCATGAGATCCAGGCCGTGGAGACCATCCTCGGGCTTCTGCGCGGGGCGGGATTCCCGGACGGGGAGGCGGCGCGGATCTACCACGTGTTCGTGGACCTGACGCTGTCGTTCGCCGCCTTGGACGCGTCGACGCTGGTGCTGTCGGAGCGGGCTCGCGCGCTGGAGGTCCAGGCGTGGCAGGAGACGTACGCACGACTGCCGGCCGCCGAGCATCCGAACATCGCGACGATCGCCCCGGTCCTGGTGGCGGAGATGAGCCGGAGCGGGTACGGGGCGGCGCTGGAAATGGTGCTCGCGTCAGCCGCCGGCCGGCTGCAGCATGTGAAGTCCGGGCACTGACCGACGCGTCCGGGCCCTGGCCCCCCGAATCCGGGCCGCGGCCCGCGGTTCCGGGGCGGGTCCCCGCACGACGCGTGCCCGCGGTCTCAGGGGGCGAGCACGTCCAGTTCGTGCAGGGCGCCCACCGCGATCTCCTTCGTCAGCCGCTCCGCCTCCGCGACGTCGCCCTCCCGCACCGCTTCCGCGAGCCGTACGTGGAGCGTGACCGCCGCAGGGTCCGGATCCTCGAACATCACCTGGTGGTGGGTGCGTCCCGCCAGCACCTCCGCGACGACGTCCCCGAGCCGCGCGAACATCTCGTTGCCGGAGGCGTTGAGCACGATCCGGTGGAACGCGATGTCGTGCTCCAGGTATCCCTCCAGCTGCTGGCCGCGTGAGGTCGCGACCATGCCGAGTGCGCACTCGGTGAGGGCGGCGCACTGCTCCGGCGTGGCGTGCCGGGCGGCGAGTCCGGCCGCGACCGGTTCGATCGCCGAGCGCAGGACGGTCAAGGAGCGCAGCTGGCGCGGCCGGTCGGTGCCGGCCAGTCGCCACCGGATGACCTGCGGATCGTAGACGTTCCACGCCTCGGTCGGCTGTACGGTCACGCCGACCCGGCGCCGGGACTCGACCAGGTGCATGGATTCGAGGACCCGGATCACTTCGCGGACGACCGTGCGCGAGACGTCGAAGCGCTGGGCCAGCTCGTCGGTGCGCAGCACCCGGCCCGGCGGGCACTCCCCCGCGGCGATCTCCAGACCCAGGGTGTCCAGCACGTGTGTATGCAGCCCGGGGCCCTGTGTGGTCATGGGCAAAGCCTACGGGGCACGCACCTCGAACAAAAAGTACGACTTTTACGTCACAGAATCTTGAATAAGTCGTACGTATAGGTTTCAGTAGCGCGACGGACCGGTGTCGAGGACGACATCGACGGAGACAGCGAGGCACCACCAATGAGCACCCCCCACGTAGTCGTGGTGATGGGCGTGGCAGGGACCGGCAAGACCACGATCGGTCCCCTGCTCGCCGCCGAACTCGGCGTTCCGTACGCCGAGGGCGACGACTTCCATCCCGCGGCGAACATCGCCAAGATGTCGGCCGGCACCCCGCTGGACGACTCCGACCGGTGGCCCTGGCTCGATGCGATCGGGCAGTGGGCTCACGACCGGGCCGGACTCGGCGGTGTCGTCAGCAGCTCGGCGCTCAAGCGGGTCTACCGCGACCGGCTGCGCGCCGAGGCCCCCGGTGCCGTCTTCCTCCACCTGACCGGCGACCGGGCCCTCATCAAGGAGCGCATGGCGGACCGCAAGGGCCACTTCATGCCGACCGCGCTGCTCGACTCGCAGTTCGCCACCCTGCAGCCGCTGCAGGAGGACGAGGCCGGCGTCTCCGTCGATGTGTCCGGCACCCCCGAAGAAATCACCCAGCGAGCCGTCGCCGCGCTGCGCCGGCTCGAAGACTAAGGATCCCCACCGTGACCAGTCTCAGCGTCGAGATGTTGGCAGCGGACGCCGTCGAACCGATCACTTCGGCAGGCAACGCGCAGTTGGGCATTGCCGTCCTGGCCGGCATCGCCGTCATCGTTCTGCTGATCACCAAGTTCAAGTTGCACGCGTTCCTCGCGCTGACCATCGGCTCGCTGGCCCTCGGCTCCTTCGCCGGTGCCGCGCCCGCCAAGACGATCGCCAGCTTCACCGCCGGTCTCGGCTCGACCGTCGCGGGCGTCGGTGTCCTGATCGCGCTCGGCGCCATCCTGGGCAAGCTGCTCGCCGACTCCGGCGGCGCGGACCAGATCGTCGACACGATTCTCGCGAAGGCGGGCGGGCGCGCCATGCCGTGGGCGATGGTCCTCATCGCCTCGATCATCGGTCTGCCGCTCTTCTTCGAGGTCGGCATCGTGCTGCTGATCCCGGTCGTGCTGCTTGTCGCCAAGCGCGGCAACTACTCCCTGATGCGGATCGGTATCCCGGCACTGGCCGGTCTCTCCGTGATGCACGGGCTGATCCCCCCGCACCCCGGCCCGCTGGTGGCGATCGACGCCCTCGGCGCCAACCTCGGTGTCACGCTGGCGCTCGGTGTCCTGGTCGCCATCCCGACCGTGATCATCGCGGGGCCCGTCTTCTCCCGTTACGCCGCACGCTGGGTGGACATCGAGGCGCCCGAGAAGATGATCCCGCAGCGTCCGTCGGAGGACCTGGAGCGTCGCCCCAGCTTCGGCGCCACGCTGGCGACCATCCTGCTGCCCGTCGTGCTGATGCTGGCCAAGGCCCTCGTCGACATCGTCGTGGACAACCCGGAGAACCACGTCCAGCGGGTCACCGATGTGATCGGCTCGCCGCTGATCGCGCTCCTCGCGGCCGTCATAGTCGGAATGTTCACGCTGGGCCGGGCAGCCGGTTTCAGCAAGGGCCGGCTCTCCGTCACCGTCGAGAAGTCCCTCGCCCCGATCGCGGGCGTGCTGCTGATCGTCGGTGCGGGCGGTGGCTTCAAGCAGACCCTCATCGACGCCGGTGTGGGCCAGATGATCCTGGACTTCTCCAAGGACTGGTCGATCCCGGCGCTGCTGCTGGGCTGGCTGATCGCCGTCGCGATCCGGCTCGCGACCGGCTCGGCGACCGTGGCCACGATCTCGGCGGCCGGTCTGGTCGCCCCGCTCGCCGCCGACATGTCGACGTCGCACGCTGCGCTGCTGGTCCTCGCCGTCGGTGCGGGCTCGCTCTTCTTCAGCCACGTCAACGACGCCGGTTTCTGGCTGGTGAAGGAGTACTTCGGGATGAGCGTCGGCCAGACGGTGAAGACCTGGTCGGTGATGGAGACCATCATCTCCGTGGTCTCGCTCGGCTTCATCCTGCTGCTGTCGCTGGTCCTCTAGTGCCGCGGCAGGCAACGTTTGCCCGTAAAGGAGCGGCGTCCGGTGCGTGCTGTCGGCGTGCCGGCCGGAAGCCCTCGTACTGGATGTACTTGGGTTTTCGGCCGGTGCGGCGAGAGTGCGTGCCGGGCGTCGCGACGGGGCGAACGTTGCCTGTTGGGGCACTAGTGCCGCGCCCGGCAATGTGTGCCCCATGAGGAACGGCGTCTGGTGCGTGCGATCGCACGCACCAGACGTCCCCAGGGCGACGGGCCTCAGTGGTGGACCGCACCGCTTTCCGCAGCCTTCTCCAACTGGAACGCCTCGTGCCCAGGCCGATGAGCAGCGCGGCGACGACGACTCCGGGCAGCAGCCAGTTGAGCACCGAGCCTGGACCGGATCCGACGAGTACGTCGAAGTCCCCCAGGAGCCGATCGCGAGGAACAGGCCGGCGTAACCAACGGCGAGGAACATCACCCAGGAGACGACGATCTGCGGGCGGCTGGTCTCCTCTGCGTACACCGGCGCCTGTTCGAACCCGACGAACGCGGGCCCATCCGGCCGCGGACGGGGTCTCGGCGAGAGAGACGACGCGGTGGCCACGGCGGTCCCAGTCATGGCCGGTGGCGACCAGCAGGGATCGGGCCCTGGTCCACCGCCCCTGGGTGAACTGTCCTCGTACGTCGATGAGTTCGGTGTCGTCGAGTGCCGCGTCGAAGGGATGGCCGGAGCGCCCGCCCCGTCTTCGGGAGCGGCCCAGGTGAGGCGGGGGCGGCGACACCGCCGGCTTCCTTTACGGCACGAGTACGAGCACGGTACGGGCCTGGCGCAAACACGTACGAGGTGGGTACAGACATGCCGAACGCGCCACAGCAAAGCGGTAGGCGGGGCTCCACATCAAGAGCCGGATCGATCAACTGCGCCCATTTTCAGCTCGGTTGTGTCTGCGCTGTTGTCGTCGGTCGCCGGCTCGTTCCCTCCTCCGCCGGCGGCTGCACGCGCCACGGCGACACCAGCCGCTCCCTGATCCGGCCAGATGCGGACGCCCCTCCGCCGTGCGATGCACCGCATCCGACGCCGCGGGCCGGTCCGCCAGGGATGACATGACGGGACACCCCTCAGGCGCCGACCGCCTCTGCCGCGGCGCGGCCCGCCACCCGCCCGGAGAAGATGCAGCCGCCGAGGAACGTCCCTTCGAGCGAGCGGTAGCCGTGCACCCCTCCGCCGCCGAATCCGGCCGCCTCCCCCGCCGCGTACACACCGGCGAGCGGCGTGCCGTCCTCGGTCAGCACCCGCGACGAGAGGTCCGTCTCCAGTCCGCCGAGCGACTTGCGGGTGAGGATGTTCAGCCGCACGGCGATCAGCGGGCCGGCCTTCGGGTCGAGGATGCGGTGCGGTGCCGCCGTACGGATCAGCCTGTCGCCCAGATAGGTGCGGGCCCCGCGGACCGCCGTGATCTGGAGATCCTTGGTGAACGGATTGGCGATCTCGCGGTCCCGGGCGGTGATCTCGCGGCGCAGCGCGTCCGCGTCGATCAGCTGCTCGCCGGTGAGCGCGTTCATGCCGCGGACCAGCGCGTCGAGGTCCTTCTCGACGACAAAGTCCACGCCCTTGTCCATGAACGCCTTGACCGGGCCCGGCACGTCGGCGCGCGCCCGGCCGATCACGTCACGGACCGACTTCCCGGTCAGGTCGGGGTTCTGCTCGGAGCCGGAGAGCGCGAACTCCTTCCCGATGATCTTCTGGTCGAGAACGAACCAGGTGTAGCCGTGGCCGGACTTCATGATGTGTTCGAGGGTGCCGAGCGTGTCGAAGCCAGGGAACAGCGGGACCGGCAGCCGCTTGCCGCGGGCGTCCAGCCAGAGCGAGGAGGGGCCCGGCAGGATCCGGATGCCGTGCTTGGCCCAGATCGGGTTCCAGTTCTCGATGCCCTCGGTGTAGTGCCACATCCGATCGCGGTTGATGTGGTGGGCGCCCGCCTCCTCGGTGATCGCGAGCATCAGCCCGTCGACATGGGCGGGCACCCCGGAGAGCATCTTCGCGGGCGGGGTGCCGAGCCGCTCGGGCCACTGGGCGCGGACAAGGTCATGGTTGCCGCCGATGCCGCCGGAGGTGACGATCACCGCCTGTGCCTTCAGCTCGAAGGTGCCGGTCGCCTCGCGGCTGCTCGCCGTACCGCGCTCGGCGCCGCTCGGTTCCAGGACTTCGCCGGTCACGGTGTCGACAGCGCCCGCGGTGCGGCCGAGACCGGTGACCCGGTGGCGGAACCTCAGCCGGACAAGCCCCTTGGTGACGCCCTCGCGGACCCGGCGTTCGAACGGAGCGACGACACCGGGGCCGGTGCCCCAGGTGATGTGGAAACGGGGTACCGAGTTGCCGTGGCCGGTCGCGCCGTAACCGCCGCGTTCGGCCCAGCCGACGACGGGGAAGATCCGCAGCCCCTGGGCGTGCAGCCAGGACCGCTTCTCCCCGGCCGCGAAATCGACGTACGCCTCGGCCCACTTCCGTGGCCAGTGGTCCTCCTTGCGGTCGAACCCCGCCGTGCCGAGCCAGTCCTGAAGGGCCAACTCCTGGCTGTCCTTGATCCGCATGCGGCGCTGCTCGGGCGAGTCGACGAGGAAGAGACCTCCGAAGGACCAGTGCGCCTGACCGCCGATCGACTGCTCGGGCTCCTGGTCGAGCAGGATCACCGTGCGGCCCGCGTCGACGAGCTCGGCGGTGGCCACGAGACCCGCGAGTCCTGCCCCGATCACGATCACATCAGCGTCGTACGCCATGGGTTCCATCCTTGTCGGGGCGGGCCGGAGCGAACCGGAAGTTACTCGTGCGTCAGATCTTGGGCACCGGCCGGTGCGGCGTCAACCGCCCGGTCGGCGGCGCTCCGGCCGCACCCCTGCCACCGAGGCGCTATCGTCGAAACAAATCACCCTCCCCTGGCCGGACTTGAGGAAGGGAAGCGTGTCGGTGCTGGTCCTCGTACTTGCCGTGAGCGCTGCCTGCTGTCTGGGATTCGGCTTTGTCCTGCAGCAGGCCGCTGCCGAGCACGCCCCGAGGAGCGACTTCCTCTCCCCCCGGCTGCTGCTCGACCTGATGCGGGTGCCGAGCTGGCTGGCCGGGATCGGACTGATGGTCTGCGGCATGGCGCTGGGGGCGCTGGCCCTGGGCAAGGGCGAGGTGTCCGTCGTCGAGCCGCTGCTGGCGACCAATCTGCTCTTCGCGATGGCTCTGTCGCGCCATCGCACCGGGCAGCGGCTGGGCCGGCAGGGCTGGGCGGGGCTCTGGCTGCTGGCCGGCGGGGTCACCGCTTTCCTGCTGGGAGGCCGGCCGCAGGGTGGCGAGGTGATCACGAACGAGCTGCGGCACTGGCTGGTGATCGGTGTGGTCGTGGGCATAGCCATGACGCTGACCACGTTCGCGAAGCGCTCGCAGCACGGAGCTGCCCCCGCTCTGCTCGCGGTGGCGGCCGGGCTGCTGTACGGCCTCCAGGACGCGCTGACCCGGGTGAGCGGACAGCGGCTGTCGGACGGGGGGTGGACGGCACTGGTGACGGCCTGGCAGCCGTACGCGGTGGTGGTGCTGGGCGTGACGGGTCTGATCCTGGTGCAGAGCGCCTTCGAGACGGGGCCGCTGCGGACGTCGCTGCCCGCGCTGACCGCCGCCCAGCCGCTGGCCGGGATCGCCTGCGGGGTCGGGTTCCTCGGCGACCAGCTGCGCACCGACGCGGCCGCGCTGGCCTGGCAGGCGACGGGTCTGACGGCGATCGTCGTCGGGATCGTGCTGCTGGGGCTGCATCCGGCGATGCCGGAGGGGCGCGGCCACCATCACCGCAGGCGCAGCCTCCAGCCGTACTGACGGGCGGCCGGGCGGCCCGCTGCCCGTCCTTCGGCGGCGGTCGCCGTGCCCGGTTACGGCGCGTCCAAGTGGGGCGGCCGCGGCCTCACGAAGGTCGGCGCGGTGGAGCCGGGCACGGCGAAGGTGCGGGTGAACTCCGTCCACCCGGGCACGGTCTGCACGCCGATGACCGCGGCGGTCGGCATCCAGCAGGGCGAGGTCAACCACCCGAACACCGCGATGGGCCGGGTCGGCGAGCCGTCCGAGATCGCCCAGGCCGTGACCTTCCTGCTCTCGGACGCCGCCTCCTGCATCACCGGCGCCGAGCGCGCCGTGGAAGCGCTGGACCACCAGTGCGACCGTGCAGTACGTCATGGGTCAGTGATCCCCGGCCGGGTCCGGGACTCCGGCCTGAGGTTGGATGGGTGGCATGACTGCTGCTGACGAGATCCTGGACATCGTCGACGAGAATGACGAGGTCGTGGGGCAGGCCTCGCGCGGTGAGGCGACCGCGCGAGGCCTGCGCCATCGCTGCGTCTTCATCGAGGCCCGGGACGCCGAGGGCCGTCTCTTCGTGCACCGCAGGACCGCGACCAAGCTGGTCTTTCCCTCGCACTACGACATGTTCGTCGGTGGGGTGGTCGGCGCGGGCGAGTCGTACGACGAGGCGGCGCTGCGGGAGGCCGAGGAGGAGCTCGGGGTCTGGGGGCTCCCCCGCCCCGAACCGCTCTTCAAGTTCCTCTACACGGGCGGAAAGCACACCTGGTGGTCGTACGTCTACCAGGTGCGGTGCGAGCTTCCGGTGAACCCGCAGGTGGAGGAGGTCGCCTGGCACACCTTCCTCACCGATGGCGAACTGGCGGAGCGGCTCGGCGACTGGGAGTGGGTGCCGGACGGTCTGGAGACGTACCGCCGACTGCGGGAGTACCGGGCAGGCCACGCTCCGACGGGCGGTCGGCGACAAAGTGATCGATAAGGTTCGGGCGTGAAAGAGTTCGTACAAGGTGTGAAGCTGTGGTTTGCGCCGCTGCGGATCCGTGAAGAGGGCGATACCCCCGACTACCGCTTCTCGCTCGCCAACGAACGCACCTTCCTCGCCTGGATCCGGACGGCCCTTGCGCTCATCGGCGGCGGGTTCGCCGTCGACCAGTTCCTGCCGGGACTGGCCTGGGGGGTCAGGGCGGGGTTGGCGCTCGGACTGCTCGCCGCCGGTGTCTTCTGTTCCCTGCGGGCGGTCAACCACTGGGTGCAGTGCGAGCGGGCGATGCGGCGCGGCGAGGACCTGCCGGTCTCCCGGTTCCCGACGCTGCTCAGCGTCGCTGTCGCCGGCGTCGCCGTCGCGATGGTGGTGGTGGTCCTCTTCGGCTGGGAGGGCCGGTGACCACCGAGGAGCGGGACCCCGGACTGCAGCCCGAGCGGACCCGGCTGGCGTGGCGGCGCACCACCTTGTCCTGCACGGTGGTGGCACTGCTGGCGGGCAAGGCGGCGCTGCACGGGGGTGCGACCCCGGCCGGGATCGTTGCCGTGTCGCTGAGCGCACTGGCCTGGCTTGCGTTTCTGCGGGTGGCGCACCGGCGGGTGCTGGGGATGGGGACCGCGCGGCCGCAGCCACTGGCACCGCGCAGCGCCTTGACGGCGGCCGCGTGCACGATCGCGCTCGCGGTGTTCGCCGCGGCAGTGATCTTCTGAGGAGTGCGCCGGTCAGTCGTCCCAGGGGACAGTAACGACGATCTTTCCGCGGGTGCGTTCCTCCTCGTTGAGGCGCTGGGCGTCGGCGGCCTGCTCCAGCGGAAAACGGCCTCCGGTCCGGACTGGAGGTGGCACTCCCTTGCCTTCCAGTCGACCGGGTTGACGGCAGCGGCCCGCACCTCAGACGGTGGCCGCGTCGAGGGGCGGGTCGGCCATGAGGATCGGGGCCGGCCGGACTTCGTCGATCAACAGCGCGGTATTCCTCCGTGAACCCCATTCAGGGATGCGAATAGCGTCAGGGGTTTCGACCCACTCGGCACGGAGTCCACGCACCGGATTCCGGGAGTTCGCTGGACGACATACCGACTGGTCGGCATCATGAGCACCGACGTCTTTTCACCCCGGAGGTGCGCACGATGAGCTCAGCCCATCCGCCAGGTCTCGACCTGGACCGGCTCCGCGGACACCTCGACCGCGAGCGGCCGGGTCTGGTGAACGGACCGCTCGAAGCCCGGCTCGTCGAGGGCGGCCGCTCCAACCTGACCTACGTCGTCACGGACGGCACGGGCCACTGGGTCGTCCGCCGGCCTCCGCTCGGCCATGTCCTCGCCACCGCGCACGACATGAAGCGTGAGCACCGTGTCATCAGCGCGCTGCATCCGACGGCCGTGCCGGTGCCCGAGCCGCTGCTGCTCTGCGAGGACTACTCCGTCATCGGATCGCCCTTCTACGTCATGGAGTACGTCGAGGGGACCCCGTACCGCACCGCCGAGCAGCTCGCCCCGCTCGGTGCCGAGCGCACCCGCGAAGTCGTCCTGGGCCTGGTCGACACGCTGGTGGAACTGCACGCCGTGGACCCGGAGCCGGTGGGGCTCGGCGACTTCGGGCGCCCCGAGGGGTTCCTCGACCGGCAGCTGCGCCGCTGGGGCAAGCAGCTCGACGCCTCCCGCAACCGCGAACTGCCCGGTATCGACGAGCTGCACGCCGCGCTCGGGCGCGAACTGCCCGTCTCCCCCGCGCCCACCGTCATCCACGGCGACTACCGCCTGGACAACGTGCTGATCGGCTCCGACGACCGGATCAAGGCCGTCCTCGACTGGGAGATGTCGACGCTCGGCGACCCGCTGACCGACCTCGGTCTGCTGGTCATGTACAGCTCCGACCTGGGTCTGCCCACGTCCGCGGTCTCGACCACCAGCGGAGCGGCCGGCCACCCCACGCCCGCCGAACTGATCGAGCGCTACGCGGCCCGCTCCGGCCGGGACACCTCCGCCGTCTCCTGGTACACGGCGTTCGCGTGGTTCAAGCTCGCCGTGATCCTGGAGGGCATCCACTACCGCTACACCCTCGGTCAGACCGTCGGCGCCGGCTTCGACCGCATCGGCGATCTCGTCCCCGTCTTCATCGAGCACGGCCTCACGACCCTCCAGGAAGGCTGATCACCCCATGGACTTCGCATTCGACGCCCGTACGGAAGAGCTGCGCACCAAGCTGCTCACCTTCATGGACGAGCACGTGTACCCGGCCGAGACGATCGCGCACGAGCAGCGGGCACTGCTCGCCTCCCCGTGGGACACCCCGCAGATCGTCGAGGACCTCAAGGCCGAGGCGCGCAGGCAGGGTCTGTGGAACCTCTTCCTGCCCGACGCGGAGCACGGTGCCGGTTTGACCAACCTCCAGTACGCACCGCTCGCCGAAATCACCGGCCGTTCCCCGCAGTTGGCGCCGACCGCGCTCAACTGCGCGGCGCCGGACACGGGCAACATGGAGGTGCTCTTCCAGTTCGCCACGGACGAGCAGAAGAAGCAGTGGCTGGAGCCGCTGCTCGCCGGGGAGATCCGGTCGGCTTTCGCCATGACGGAGCCCGAGGTGGCCTCATCGGACGCGACCAACATCGAGACGCGGATCACGCGCGATGGAGGGGGCACCTCCCGCTCGAGCGAAGCCGAGAATGGGGGAGACTACGTCATCAACGGCCGCAAGTGGTACATCTCCGGGGCGATGAATCCGGACTGCCGGATCTTCATCGTGATGGGCAAGACGGACCCGGACAACGCCGACATCCGCCGCCAGCAGTCGATGATCCTCGTCCCGCGCGACACGCCCGGCCTCGAAGTGCGGCGCGCCATGCAGGTGTACGGGTACGAGGACCATGCCCACGGCGGTCACGCGGAGGTCGTGTTCAACGATGTGCGGGTGCCCGCGACGAACCTGATCGGCGAAGAGGGCGGCGGTTTCGGCATCGCCCAGGCGCGCCTGGGTCCGGGCCGGATCCACCACTGCATGCGGCTGATCGGAATGGCCGAGCGGGCCATCGAGCTGATGTGCAAGCGGGCGGTGTCCCGTACGGCCTTCGGCAAGCCGCTCGCGCAGCAGGGCGTCGTGCAGAACTGGATCGCGGACGCGCGGGTCACGGTGGAACAGCTGCGGCTGCTGGTGCTGAAGACGGCATGGCTGATGGACACGGTGGGCAACCGGGGGGCGCACACGGAGATCCAGGCCATCAAGATCGCCACCCCGCGTGCGGTGGTCGACATCCTCGACCAGGCGGTGCAGTTGCACGGCGCGGGCGGTGTGAGCCAGGACTTCCCGCTGGCGGAACTGTGGGCGGGGGCGCGGACGCTGAGGCTGGCGGACGGACCGGACGAGGTGCATCAGCGGTCGCTGGCGCGGCGCGAGATCAAACGGTACGTGTAGCGGGGCGGCGCTGGCCGCAGCCGCGCCATGTCCTGCGAAGCCGGACGGGCCGAGCAGCTGCCCGTCCGGCCCGTGGATGGAGTCGGACCGCACTCGGGAACCAGGAGCCGGCCGGGCGGATGCCGCTCCCTCGCCTCTGATCCGGCGTCAGGGGCGCAGGGCGCGCAGCAGCAGATCCGCCAAGTGGTCCGCGACCTCCTGCTGGCTCAGCGGACCGTCCGGGCGGTACCACGTCGACAGGTGGTGCACCGATCCGAAGTGGTAGTCCACCACAAGATCCGCCGGCGTCGCCGTGGAGAACACCCCGCTCCGCTGCCCCTCCTCCACCAGCGCCCGGAACCGCTCGTGATAGCGGCGCCGCTCCACCCGTACCTGCTTGTTCTTCTCCGGGCTCAGATGGTGCATCGAGCGGAAGAAGATCGCCGCGTCGTCGAGGTTCTCGATCGTCGTGACGACCACGTCCGCCGCCGCGTCCCGCAGCCGCTGCTCGACCGGCGCCTCCGCGTCCGCGAACGCGTCGAGGCGTTCCTGCTGGAGTCGCAGCACCCGGGAGTAGACCTCCTGGAGGAGATCCTCCTTGGAGCCGAAGTAGTGGTAGAGCGCGCCCTTCGTGACGCCTGCCGCCTCGACGATCTCCTGGACCGACGTCCGGTCGTAGCCCTGCTCCGCGAAGAGCCGGGTGGCGGCGGCCAGCAGCCGCTGAGGGACGGGGGCGTCGTTCCCGTCCGTCGTTCTGGCCATGGCCGCCACCTGCCTATCCGTAATGAAGTCGCACACGTTCTCATGCTGGGAACGCATTTCCCGCCTGAGGATCTTCCCACTTGCCGTCCTGGGAAGTCCGGTCAGGATCCAGTGCCGCTCCTTGGAGTACGCACCCAGTTCCTCGGGTTCGACCGAGGAGCCGGGTCGCAGGCCGGCGTACGCCCGGACGGTCTCGCCTCGGTATGCGTCGGGGACGCCGACGACGGCCGCCTCCCGGACCGCCGGGTGGGTGTACCGGACATCTTCCACCTCGCGCGGCCACACCTAGTGCCGCGACCGGCACTAAAGCGTGTTTCGCAAGGAGCGTCGTCCGCCCGTAGGGCGGGCCGGGCGGTGTCTGGCGCGTGCGATCGCAAGGCGGAGGGTTGCCCCGATACGGGGCGTATCGGGGCGAGCCCGACAACGCAGCGAGCGTGCGTGCCAGACGCCGCCCGGCAGACGGGACTTTCGAAACACGCCCTAGAAACCGGAGGCGTTGATCACCCGGTGGGCGCGTCGGTGTCGGACTCGGTCATGCGCCGGTCTCCTCCCACTTCTGCTGGAGGTGGTTCATATTGCTGAGCCAGTGGTCGGTGTCCTTGGTGCGGGCCCGGTAGTACCCGGCGACCTCGGGATGCGGCAGGACGAGAAAGCGGTCCTCTGCCATGGCGTCGAAGAGGGCGTCGGCGACATCCTCCGGCTCGATGGCGCTGGGGGCGAGGACCAGCTCGCCGGCCGAACCGGCGGCGGTGAGCATGTCCGTACGCACGCCCTGCGGGCAGATCGCATGAACCTTGATGCCTCGGTGGCGGTAGGTCAGCGAGAGCCATTCGGCGAAGGCGACGGCGCCGTGTTTGGTGACGCTGTACGGCGCGGCACCGATCATCGTCAGCAGTCCGGCGGCGGACGCGGTGGTGACGAACCGGCCGCTGCCGCGCTCCAGCCAGTCCGGGAGCAGCACTTTGGCCGCACGGACATGGGCCATCACATGGACGTCCCAGGCCGCGGCCCAGACCTCCTCGTCGGCGAAGACGTCACCGGGCGAGGCGAGACCGGCGTTGGCGCAGTAGATGTCGACGGTGCCGTCCAGCGCGTCCCGGGCGGCGTCCACGATCTGCGAGGCGTCTCCGGCGACGGCGGCGCCGCCGATCTGCTCGGCGAGCGCCTTGATGCGGCTCTCGTCGAGGTCGTTGACGACGACCCTGGCGCCGTCCGCGGCGAATCTGCGGGCCAGAGCGGCACCGATGCCGCCCCCGGCCCCCGTAACCACTACGCCCGCGCCCTGCACCGTACTCATCGGGTTCCGCCTCTCTCAGCCGACTGCCCCAGCAGACTAACCAGTCGGTATGTCCTCGGGGAAGGGTCCGGCCGCCAGCTTGTCGCCACTCCTGTCACACCGCTCTCGTCCGCCTCGTTCCATGCGGCCCTATGTGCGCGCTAGCGTGCGTGACCATGACAGTCGGAGCGATCATGGAGGTAGCCGAATGAGCCTGTCCAGACGTGGTTTGCTTGCCGCCGGTGGTGCAGTGGGAGCCCTCGCGGCGACGGCTGCCGGAACCGGGAGCGCGGCCGCAGGCCCCCTCCCCGGCACGGGGCAGGGCTCCGGACGCAATCGGGTCCGTACCGGCTTCGACCGGCTGGCGGCGGACGGCTATGCGCTGTTGAAGGGACAGAAGGTCGGGATCGTCACCAACCCGACCGGAATCACGTCCGACGTGCGCCACATCGTCGATGTGATGCACCCGGACGAGCGTGTGAACCTGGTCGCGGTCTTCGGCCCCGAGCACGGCTTCCGCGGCACGGCGCAGGCGGGCGGCTCGGAGGGGCGGTACGACGACCCGGCAACCGGACTCCCCGTCTACGACACGTACCTGAAGAGCGGAAAGCCGCTCGCCGATGTCTTCACCGCGTCCGGCGTGGACACCGTCGTCTTCGACATCCAGGACGCGGGCGCGCGCTTCTACACGTACATCTGGACGCTCTACGACTGCATGGAGGCGGCGGCGCTCGCGGGCAAGCGGTTCGTCGTCCTGGACCGGCCGAACCCGGTGACCGGGCGGGCCGCGCTGGGGCCGGTCCTCGACCCGGCGTTCTCGACCTTCGTGGGGCGCCGGGAGATCGCGCAGGCCCACGGCATGACGGTCACCGAACTGGCGCTGCTCTTCAACTCGGAGTTCCTGGCCGCGCGGCCGGTCGAACTGGACATCGTGAAGATGTCGGGATGGCGGCGCGCGGACTTCTTCGACGGCACCGGTCTGCCGTGGGTGCCGCCGAGCCCCAACATGCCGACGCCCGACACGGCGCTGGTGTACTCGGGCACCTGCCTGTTCGAGGGTACGAACCTGTCCGAGGGGCGGGGGACGACCCGGCCGTTCGAACTCCTCGGCGCGGAGGGGATCGACCACCGGTGGGCGGCGGCCGCGAACGCCCTCGACCTGCCCGGAGTCGCTTTCCGCGAGGCGTACTTCGCCCCGACGTTCTCCAAGTTCCAGGGGAAGACGGTCGGTGGGGTACAGCTGCATGTCCAGGACCGGGAGATGTTCGATCCGGTGCGCACGGGGATCGCGCTGCTGGTGACGGCGAAGCGGACGTGGAGCGGGTTCGCCTGGCGCCCGGACAACTGGATCGACAAGCTCACCGGCAATACGCGGGTCCGCACGATGATCGATGCGGGGGCGGACACGGATGAGGTGGTCGGGGCGTGGGAAGCAGATCTTGCCGCGTTCCGGGCGGTGCGGATGAAGTACCTGCAGTACCGGTGAGGTGAGCCGGGCGGGCCCGGGAGTGCGGGCCCGCCCGGTGAACCGGTCCCGTGCTCGAACGCCGGACGGGCTGGACTGGGTGCCCTACCGGTGGGCCGGGAACTCCACCACCTGCTGGTACGTCGGGCGGTTCTGCCAGTGGATCGCCTTCTGGCTGATCCCGCCCAGCGCACGGTGGACGATCGAGTCCGTGCACCACTGCGACCGGCAGCGCCGGGTCGACGCCCCTCGCGCGCACCGGGTTCCCGCCGCGTCAACGTCGCGTCCGGGCACCGTCCGAAGTGGGGCATCTCAGCCAATGGACGCGAATCGCCTTTCGATGGAGCCGAAACGGGCAGTCGTACGTCCATACCTTGACGCCGAAGACCGACCGGCACATGGGGGGCGGCCGGTCCAAGTACGAGCGACGGAGGTGGCAGTGCGATGGCCGGTTTCCGGAGTCTTGCGAGACAGGTCCGCGATCCGCGGGGTGACCTGGCGCTGCGGCGGTACTCGCTGCGCAAGTGCCTGGAGAGGTTCGCCCCCTACGGTCACCGGGCGACCTGGGACCACTTGTGCACCCGACACACGATGGAGCCGGAGGACCGGTCCCCCAACCCCGTGCGACTGGTGCGCGCACTGGAGGAGTTGGAGGCGGCGCGGGCCGTCTGGCTCCGGTACGAGGCCGGGTTCGCCGAGCGCCGCAAGCGGGAGAAGCGCGAGGGGCTGCGCCGGCCGGCCGCCTTCGACGACTGGCGCCGGCACATCTGGGGCGGGAACGGGGTGGCGCTCTGCACGGATCCGGCGGCCCACCCGGCCGCGCCGCTCCCCGAGGTGCTGGGCCGACTGGTCTCGGCCCTGGAGGCGCAGCCCGGCACGGCGTGCCCGGTGTGCGCGGAGACCGGGATCGTCTGGCGTCAGGACCTGGACTGCGAGCCGTGGTCGGGCCCGGTCTGCACGGGCTGCGGAATCGTGGTCCCGCGACCCGTACTGACACCGGGTGCACTGGCGAGAGCGCGGCGGTTCCAACCGAGGGACCAGGCGTCGGCGGCATGAGGGGCTCGGTGGCGACGGAACGGCGGCGCGCCCCCGGCCCTGCGGACGCTTCCTATGAACAGTCCGCCGAGCGGCGCTCCGGCATCAGGCGCGAACCGCTGATCGTGTCGCCGGAGATGTCGTTCGGGTTGGAGAGCACACACGTCTCCAACGACAGACAGCCGCAGCCGATGCAGTCGGTCAGATGGTCGCGCAGCCGTCCCAGCTGCTTGATCCGTTCGTCCAGTTCGGAGCGCCACGCCTCGGACAGCCGCGCCCAGTCGTCGCGGTTCGGGGTGCGCTCCTCGGGAAGTTCGGCCAGCGCGTCCCGGATCGTGGCCAGCGGTATGCCGACCCGCTGCGCGGCACGGACGAAGGCGACCCTGCGCAGTGCGTCCCTGCTGTAGCGCCGCTGGTTGCCGCTGGTGCGGCGGCTGCTGATCAGGCCCTTCGCCTCATAGAAGTGCAGGGCCGAAACGGCGGCGCCGCTGCGCGCGGAGAGCTGGCCAACCGTGAGTTCATGGAGTGTCTGTGGGATCTGGGGCACCCCTCCAACCCTACGTGCCCGCCGCCGCGCCGGTCCGTCGTTGACAGGAACGCACCCGCCCAACCATGCTGAGCAAGCGCTTAGACCGACCGGCACATGGGAGGCGGCGTCGCGGGGCTGGGTGCGCACATCTGCGGCGTTGTCGTCAGTCAACAACTCCCCCATAGCCCGAAAGGCATGGGAGGGGCCCCCTTCGCGTTGCCTCCCTCCTTCGCCTTGCAGCTGCACACACCCAGCCCCGCTCCTTCACCCACCCCCCATGTGCCGGTCGGTCTTAGCCAGGCTACCGATGACGATGGACAGTCGAGAGCGGGAAGGCAGGACCAGGGACATGGCAGAGCCGAGGATCTTCACGTCCGCGCAGGAGCTGCGCGACGGGGTGGGCGAGCAACTGGGTCACAGCGAGTGGCTGGAGATCGACCAGAAGAGGATCGACCTGTTCGCCGAGGCGACCGGGGACCACCAGTGGATCCATGTCGACCCGGAGCGAGCCGCGGCCGGCCCGTTCGGCACGACGATCGCGCACGGTTATCTGACGCTCTCACTGCTCCCGGCGCTGGTCCCGCAGGTCATGCGGGTCGAGGGCATGAAGATGGGCATCAACTACGGGACCAACAAGGTCCGTTTCCCGTCCACCGTGCCGGTGGGCTCCCGGCTGCGCGCGACGGCCGTCCTCAAGGATGTCGAGGAGGCGGGCGGCGGCGTCCAGGTCACCGCCGCCGTCACGGTCGAGCGCGAGGGCGGCGACAAGCCGGTCTGCGTCGCCGAGTCGGTGTCGCGCTACTACTTCTGAGATGCCCTGCGGCGCCATCCTCGGCAGGCGCACGAGGACAGCTGCCGCACCTCGCCGCGCCGCCGGAACGCCCGAATACACCGGCACGAGGACGCCCCGCCGCCTTGCGACGCACCGCATCCGACGCGTCGCGCGCTGATCCACCAGGGATGACAGGGCAGCCCTATCGTGGGGCAGGCCGTGAGTGCCGGGCCGCGACCATGCGCAGGACAAGGTCGGCGTAGAGATCGCCGACCTTGTCCGGCGTACGGCTCCCCTGCGCGCTGAACCAGCGCGCCACGTCGATGCAGAGCGAGAGGACGGCGAGCGTGGTCCCCGGGATGTCAGGGACATCGAACTCCCCCGCCTGCACGCCCTCGCTGATGATCCGGCGGATCACCGCATCGCTCTTCCTGCGCAGGGCGACGATCTCGGTGCGGTGTTCCTCACTCAGGGCGTCGAGTTCGTACTGGACCACGCGGGCGGTGGTGTGCCGCTCGGCATGCCAGCGGACGAAGGACCGTACGGCGTCCGCGAGCCGCTCGGACGCCGTGCCGTCACGGTCGGCGGCCGTCTCCAGGAGCATCAGGGCGCGGTCGTGACCGATCCTGCTGATCCGATGGAGCAGCTCTTCCTTCGTCTTGTAATGGATGTAGAGCGCGGCGGGACTCATCCCGGCGCGGCCCGCGATGTCACGGGTGGTGGTCGCGTGGTACCCGCGCTCGGCGAAGGCGTCGACGGCCGCGACGAGGAGCCGCCTGGCCGCCTCGGGCGTCACCTCGCCCCACGGCGAGCTCTCGCCGCCGGTCTCCTCCGCCGTGCTCATCGTCACCGACCCCTTCCGTTCAGCAGGACGAACACCATACCCCGAACCTGAGCAAGCGCTTAGCGGTCGGTCTGAGATCGTCAGAGCTTCTGGAAGGGGTCGTGGTCCGCGAGGATCTTCTCCAGCCGGGCCTGGTCGACCCGGCTGATGATCTGCCCCGCCTCCTGGCGGTCGCGGATGACCTTGGCGAGGGTGAAGCAGGACGTGACGAGGTACAGGACGCCGATGGCGAGGAAGCCCCGCACCCAGACGTTCGCGTCGAGGAAGTAGATGCCGAGGGTCACCGCACCCATCGCCACCCCGAAAGATGCGACAGCCTGACCGTAGAAGGCCGCGGTGCTCTGCTGCTTGACCGATGTCGTCTCATTCATGGGGACAGCTTCGGCCGCCGCGGCGCCCGCCACATCCGTCCGCGTACTCAGTCCGGTACCCAGTCGCCCGTTCGAGCGGAACGGCCCAGAAGGCGGAGACTTCCGTCAGCGCACAGCTCCTCGCCGAGCCCAGAAAGACCATCCCTCGGTGCCCCCACTTTTAATTAACACTGCTAGTTTTTCGTTCGCAGGCCCTACTATGTGCGGCATGGCCCGACCGCGCAAGCCCCTCCTCAGCCGAGACCGCATCGTCGAGGCGGCGGGCGCCCTGGTGGACTCCGAGGGACTCGAAGCCGTCTCCACCCGTCGGCTCGCGGCCGAACTCGGGGTCAGCGGGCCTTCCCTCTACAACCACTTCCGCAACAAGGACGAGATCCTGGACGCGGTTGCGGACTCCGTCTCCGCGCAGGTCGACTTGTCGATGTTCGACGAGGACGACGGCCGCGACTGGCGCACCGCCCTGCACGACTGGGCGGTCTCCTATCGTGCGGCGCTCGCCGCGCACCCGCACATCGTCCCGGTGCTGGCCCAGGGCCCCGGCCGACGTCCGGCCGGCCTGCGGGTCGCCGACGCGGCCTTCGGCGGCATGGTCCGCGCGGGCTGGCCGCCCGCCCAGGCCACGTACATCGGGGCACTGATGCGGTACTTCGTCACGGGCTCGGCACTGGGCTCGTTCGCGCGCGGTTTCGTGGACGACGAGACAGCGTACGACCCCGCCGACTACCCGCACCTCGGCCAGGCCCATCTGCTGGCCGACCGCCGCCAGAAGGTCGACGAGGGCGCTTTCGAGACCGGACTGCGGGCGATCCTCGACGGTCTCGCCCTGCAGTACGAACAGCGGGCGCCCGCGGCCACGGTTCGGCCCACGCCGAAGCGTTCCTGACCCATGCTGGGTACATGGCACCCCACGACCCGGCCGCGCCCCGCCTCGCCGCCCTGGCCGCGCTCCTCGCCGACGAGACCCGCGCCTCGTTCTGTCTGGCCCTGCTCGACGGGCGTGCCTGGACCGCGGGTGAACTGGCGCGGTACGCCTCGGTCGCACCGTCGACCGCCAGCGAACACCTGGGGAAGCTCGTCGCCGGCGGGCTCTTGACCGAGGAGCGGCAGGGCCGCCACCGCTATGTGCGGCTCGCCGACGAACGCACCGCCCACCTCGTCGAGGACCTCGCCGCCCGGGCCGCGCCCGGCGACGAGGAACGGCCGCGAACGCTGCGAGCGGCAAGCACCAGCAGCGCGCTGGCCCGCGGACGCACCTGCTACGACCATCTCGCCGGCCGGATCGGCATCGCCCTCGCGGACGCGATGACCGTACGGGGACTGCTGCGGCAGGACACCGGCTTCGCACTCACCGACGCGGGCCTGGGCTGGTTCGGGGCGCTGGGCATCGGGCTGGACACCGGGACCCGGCGTCCGCTCGTACGCGGCTGCCTGGACTGGACGGAGCGCCGGCCGCACCTGGCGGGGACCGCGGGCGCCGCGCTGTGCAGGCACGCCCTGGACACCGGGTGGTGCGTACGGATCGGCTCCGGGCGGGCCGTGAAGGCGACCGCGGACGGGGAGCGGGCGCTGCACGAACTCCTCGGGATCGAGCCGGAAACAATTCGGTGAGGACCGAACCGTTCCCCGCTTACAGTCGGCCCATGACGACGACACCCGAACCGGCCTCCTCGGCGACGGCCACCCTGCCCGAAAGCCGCAGCTGGCGGGCGATTGCCGCAGCGTGCACGAGCGTGGTCCTGTGGGCCTCCGCCTTTGTCTCCATCCGCAGCGCGGGCGACGCGTACTCCCCCGGGGCGCTCGCCCTCGGCCGGCTGCTCGCGGGCTCGCTGATGCTCGGCGCGATCCTTCTCATACGCCGCGAGGGGCTGCCGTCCAGGGGTGCCTGGCCGGGCATCCTCGCGTCCGGGCTGCTCTGGTTCGGGCTCTACATGGTGGTGCTCAACTGGGGGGAGCAGCAGGTCGACGCGGGCACGGCCGCCATGGTCGTGAACATCGGCCCGATCCTGATCGCGCTGCTCGGTGCCCGGCTGCTCGGCGAGGGGCTGCCGCGCATGCTGGTGATGGGCATGGCCGTGTCGTTCGCCGGTGCCGTCGTGGTCGGTCTCTCCATGTCGGGGCACGGGGGTTCATCGGTGCTCGGGGTGGCGCTCTGCCTGCTGGCGGCGGTGGCGTACGCGGCCGGGGTGGTCACCCAGAAACCCGCGCTGCGGCACGGCTCGGCCCTCCAGATCACTGCATACAGCTGTCTGATCGGTACGGTCGCCTGCCTGCCGTTCGCCGGTGTGCTGGTCTCCGAGGCGGCCGACGCACCGCTCTCCGCGACCCTGAACATGGTCTACCTGGGCATCTTCCCGACCGCCCTCGCCTTCACCACCTGGGCCTACGCCCTCGCGCGCACCACCGCCGGAAAGATGGGCGCCACCACCTATGCGGTGCCCGCCCTGGTCGTGCTGATGTCATGGCTGCTGCTGGACGAGGTGCCCGCGCTGCTCACCGTCGGCGGCGGCCTGCTCTGTCTTGCCGGGGTGGCGGTCTCCCGTATGCGTTCGCAGAGTGGACGCACGCGGAACAGTCCGGCACAGCCGGTGGAGGGACGCCGAGATGACGCGGAGCGCCCGGAAACCGACCGGCCCCGGGAAGAAGCGGCAGAAGCAGCCGGGCAGGGCTGACGACAAGCAGGCCGCCCTCGCCCGGGCGGCCCGACTCGGCGGCGGCGAGCTCGACGGCTTCGAAGTGATCGACAGCGGGGACGACGACCCGGTCCTGGTGACCCCGCCAGTGGAAGATCTCCAGGGCGTTGAAGGTCACCTGCTGGTCCTTGGCGCCGATACCGACGCCCGTGGTGCGGCCGCCGAAGCGCGGCGAGACCGACGCCGCCGATGCCCGTACGGCGGCGCGGACCACGGACCGGCCCCTTGCTGATCGGGGGTGCATCGGGGGGGTTCAGAACTGGAGGGACTTGGTCTGGAGGTACTCGCCGAGGCCGTGCGAACCGAGCTCACGGCCGACGCCGGACTGCTTGTAGCCGCCGAACGGCGCGAGCGGGTTGAACCGGCCGCCGTTGATGTCGACCTGCCCGGTGTCCATCCGGCGGGCGAAGGCGACGGCCTCCGCGTCGCCGGCGGCCCAGACGGCGCCCGCGAGCCCGTACACGGTGCCGTTGGCGATCCGGAGCGCGTCGTCCTCGTCCTCGTACTTCAGGATCGAGATGACCGGGCCGAAGATCTCCTCCTGGGCGATGGTCATCTCCGGGGTGACATCGGCGAACACGGTGGGGCTGACGTAGTACCCCGTCGCAAGCGGTGCCTCCGGGCCGCCGGCGACGACGCGGGCACCCTCCTCGATGCCCTTCTCGATGTAACCGCGCACCCGGGCCTGCTGCTTCGCGTTGACGACGGGACCGACCCGCTCCCCCGGCACGTACTTGGCGACGGCCGTGGCGGCTAGGGCGACGGCCTCCTCGTACCGCTCGCCGTCGACGAGCATCCGGGTCCACGCGCTGCATGTCTGGCCGGAGTTGGACATCACGTTGGCGACGCCGACGTTGACGGCCTTGGCAAGATCGGCGGAGGGCAGGATGACGTTGGCGGACTTGCCGCCGAGCTCCAGTGCGACCCGCTTGACCGCGCCGCCCGCGGTGGCGCCGATCTGCTTGCCCACGGCGGTGGAGCCGGTGAAGGAGACCAGGTCGACGTCCTCGTGCGCGGCGAGGGCCTGTCCGACGACCGGGCCGAGACCGGTGACCAGGTTGAAGACACCGGCGGGCAGGCCGGCCTCTTCGGTGGCCTCGGCGAAGAGCTGCGCGGTCAGCGGGGTGTCCTCGGCGGGCTTGAGGACGATCGTGCAGCCTGCGGCGAGTGCGGGAGCCACCTTGGCGACGATCTGGTGCAGCGGGTAGTTCCACGGGGTGATCGCCCCGACGACGCCGACGGGCTCCAGCAATACGGTGGAGTTGCCGTGCTTCTCCTCGAAGGCGTACGAGGCGGCCAGTTCGGCGTAGGACCCGGCGACCAGGATCGGCACGCCCGCGTGCACCGTCTGCGACAGCTGGAGGGGCGCGCCCAGTTCCGCGGTGATCGTGGCCGCGATCTCGTCCTGACGGGCCACCAGGACGTCGCGCAGGGCGGCGATCCGTGCGGCACGCTCGGCCGGCGGGGTGGCGGCCCAGCCGGGGAACGCGGCGCGTGCGGCCCGTACCGCGGCGTCGACGTCCTCGGCCGTGCCCGCCGGGACATGGGCGATGACCCGCTCGTCCGCCGGGTTCACGACCGCGATCGTGTCCGCGCCCGCTGGGGTGCGCCACTCTCCGCCGATGTACATACCGTCGTGGGCCTTCATGGCATTTCCTCCCGGGCAGGTTACGGGCGATGTCGTCCGCACCACAAACTAGCGGCGTTAGTTTTTTGGCACCAGAGACGCCCGTCACGTGCGGCCCGGCAATTCACCCGGGTTCGTCGCGCGGTTCAGTAATTCGCCGGGGCGGCCGGAGCGGGCTGACCTGCCCACACCAGCGACCTGTACGGTCAGCCCAGACCGGCGTGCTCGGTGCCGGGGCGCTCGAACTGGGTGCGGTACAGCTCCTCGTACCGGCCGCCGGCCGCCAGCAGCTCCTGGTGGGTGCCGCGTTCCACGATCCGGCCGTCCTCCACGACGAGGATGAGGTCCGCCGCCCGTACGGTGGAGAGCCGGTGGGCGATCACCACCGCGGTGCGTCCTTCGAGCGCCTCCACGAGGGCTTCCTGGACGGCCGCTTCGGAGGTGTTGTCCAGGTGGGCGGTGGCCTCGTCGAGGATGACGACGCGCTGGCGGGCCAGCAGCAGCCGGGCGATGGTCAGCCGTTGCCGTTCGCCGCCGGAGAGCCGGTAGCCGCGTTCACCGACGACGGTGTCGAGTCCGTCGGGCAGCGAGGCGACCAGTCCGTCCAGCCGTGAGCGTCGCAGGGCGTCCCAGAGGTCTTCCTCGGTGGCTTCGGGGCGGGCGAGCAGAAGGTTGGCGCGGACCGACTCGTGGAAGAGGTGGCCGTCCTGGGTGACCATGCCTAGGGTGTCACGGAGGGTGTCGGCCGACAGGTCACGTACGTCGATGCCACCGATGCGTACGGCGCCCTCGTCCGTGTCGTACAGCCGGGGCAGCAGCTGCGCGATGGTCGACTTGCCCGCGCCGGACGATCCGACGAGGGCCACCGTCTGGCCCGGTTCGGCGCGGAACGAGACTCCGCGCAGCACCTCGGCGCCGCCGCGGGTGTCCAGGGTGGCGACGTCTTCCAGCGAGGCGAGGGAGACCTTGTCGGCGGACGGGTAGCCGAAGCGCACGGCGTCGAACTCCACGGAGACCGGACCGTCCGGAACCGTCCGCGCATCGGGCTTCTCCTCGATCAGGGGCTTGAGGTCGAGGACCTCGAAGACCCGCTCGAAGCTGACGAGCGCGCTCATCACCTCGACGCGCGCCCCGGCGAGCGCGGTGAGCGGCGCGTACAACCGGGTCAGCAGCAGGGCCAGGGCGACGACGGCGCCCGCGTCCAGCTGCCCACGCAGCGCGTAGAATCCGCCGAGCCCGTAGACCAGGGCAAGTGCCAGCGCCGATACGAGGGTGAGAGCCGTGATGAACGCGGACTGGGCCATGGCCGTACGGACACCGATGTCGCGCACTCTGCTCGCCCTGACGGCGAATTCGGTGGACTCGTCGGCGGGCCGCCCGAAGAGCTTGATGAGCGTGGCGCCGGGTGCGGAGAAGCGCTCGGTCATCCGGGTGCCCATCGCCGCGTTGTGGGCGGCGGCCTCGCGCTGAAGCCTCGCCATCCGCGTCCCCATCCGGCGTGCGGGCAGCACGAACACCGGCAGCAGCACCAGCGCGAGTGCGGTGATCTGCCAGGAGATGCTGAGCATGACGCCGAGGGTGAGCAGCAGCGTCACGACATTGCTGACGACGCCGGACAGGGTGTTGCTGAAGGCGCGCTGTGCGCCGATGACGTCGTTGTTGAGGCGGCTGACGAGTGCGCCGGTGCGGGTGCGGGTGAAGAACGCGATCGGCATGCGCTGGACGTGGTCGAAGACGGCGGTGCGCAGGTCGAGGATCAGTCCCTCGCCGAGGGTGGCCGAGAGCCAGCGGCTGACCAGCCCGAGTCCCGCCTCCGCGACGGCGATCACGGCGATGAGCACGGCCAGCCGCGTGACGGTCCCCTCCTCCTTGCCGGTCACGATCGCGTTCACGACGCGGCCGGCGAGGATCGGGGTGGCGACCGCGAGCAGTGCCGTGGCGACACTCAGCAGCAGGAACAGCGCGACCCGCCGCCGGTGCGGTCGGGCGAACGCGGCGATGCGCCGCAGTGTGGCTCGGTCGAAGGGGCGTCGGTCCTGCTGCGCGTTCATGACGTTGTGGAGCTGCGTCCACGCGGTGGCTTCCATGCTCATGGAAAGAACGTACGACCTCGACCCGGCTTGAGGTCAACGTCCGCTCCAGGGCCCTGCCGGAAAGCAAGGACCTGGAGCGGTACGGCTCAGACGTCGAGCCCCGGGATCTCCTTCGGCAGGGAGCGGATCCGGCGGCCGTGGTGGTCGAAGACGTACAGGTGCGCGAGGTTGCCCACACCGTCGATCTGGGACGGCGCGGCGGGTGTCCGGTTCCCTGCGGCGCGGACCCGTGTCGTCCCGCGCGGTGGGATGCGGTGCCGGGTTCAGTCCAGGATCCGGGCCAGATACGCCTGGATCAGGACGCGGGTCTCCGCGACGATCGCCGGATCGCCCGACGGGTCGGTGCGGAAGGCGAGTTGGAGGAGCGCGTCGGCGGCTTCGACGCAGACCAGGATCGTCCGGTGCAGATCCTCGTCGGCGGTGCGCCCCAGTCGGCCGGAGAGCAGTTGGGCGAGGCGCTCCGCGACACGGCGATTGGCGTCGGAGGCCGGGTCGTCCACAGGGGCCGGGGCGCCGAAGTCGACGAGGGCGAAACCGGGGACGGAGCGCTTCATCGCCAGGTATTCGTCGAGCACGGCGTCGATGGCGCTGCGCCAGTCGGCGGCCGGGATGACGGTCAGGCGACCGGTGATGCGCTCCGCGTAACTGTCCAGGTTGCGCCGGGCCAGGGCGTCGGCGAGGGCGCGCTTGTTGGAGAAGAACCGGTAGACGGAGCCGATCGGGACTTCCGCGCGGGCGGCGACGGCCCGGGTGGACAGCTGCTCGTAACCGGTCTCGTCGAGGAGTTCGGCGCAGGCGTCGAGTATCCGGGCGAGACGCTCGGCGCTGCGCTGCTGCACGGGGGCGCGGCGGAGGTTCGTATTCGCATGGGGCACGGGCTCCATGATGCCGTGACTCTCCTCTGCGGGACGGGAGGGTGCGCACCTGCGGTCAGGCGAGAAGCAGGGTCAGCCCGCCGACGGTGTACGCGATCATCAGGGCCAGCAGGGGAAGCTGCCCCGCGACGGCGCGGGCGGGCGGGAAGAGGCGCACGGACCGGTCGTGGGCGGCGATGACGCCGAGGATGTGCCCGACAACGATCGCGGCGACCTGGAGCGTGGCGATGCCGCCTGGACGCAGGGGCGGTTCGGGCGGGACCGGATTGTCAGTGCCGAGTGCCACCATGACTGTGCGTGGACCTTCGGTGACGAAGAGTGTGAAGTAGTGGGCGATGAGATAGCCGAGGGCGATCGGGACGAGCGAGTGCGCGAAGACGGTGAGGGGGTGGCGGAGTTGACCGGAGATCAGCCGGGTGGCACCGGCGCAGAGGGCATAGAAGGCGGCGACGAGGGCGACGGCGGCGAGCAGCCCGAGCGTGGCCGCGGTGGTGCGGCCCAGGGGTGAGGTCTGGACGGCGGTGATCCAGGAGGGGGCGTCGGAGAAGCCGTCGTAGGCGGTGGAGCCGAGCATGACGCAGACGGTGGCGACGAGACCGGGAGTCTGCGGGGTGGCGTCGAGTCCGTTGAACGGGGAGCGCAGGACGAGACGGCGGTCGGCGGGCCGGCGGCCGAGGAAGGAGAGCCGGGCGAGCAGGCCCGAGTAGACCTCAAAGGCGTCGGCGTGGTCGAACCAGCGGGCGCCGTGACGGACGGCGCCCGCGAGGTGGACAGCGCCGTACAGCACGAGGAAGAGAAGGAGGGCGGTGGACGACGCGGGGTCGGGGGCGACGAGTTCGAGCCAGGTGAAGGCGAGGAGTCCGGCCGCGGCGGGCCACAGACCGAGCTGTGCGGGAAGGGGGCGGCCCGCAGCCGGGTCGCGGGCCAGCGCGCGGCAGACGAGGAGGTGGAGCGTGCGCAGGGGGTTGAGGAGTCGCCAGACGGGACCGAGGAGGAGCGAGGCGGGGACGAGCCCGACCCAGAGGAGCACGTAGACGGCGCCCGCGGCCGGGTTGCGCTCCGGACCATCCGGGCCGAGGAGGAGATGGAGGAGGACGAACAGGGCGGCGGCCAGGCCGAGGGCACGCGCGGCGATACGGGTGGGGCGGGCGTCGGCGAGTCGCTGCAGAGGGACCGGCAGCGGGCGGCCTGCCCGGTCGCCCCGGAATCGGGAGGCGGGCCAGAGCAGGCCGAGCGCGAGGAAGGAGACGAAGAGCGCGGCGAAGGCACCGGCGAACGCGTAAAAGGGGGACAGCGGCAGGTCGTGCCGGGAGCCGACGCCATGGGCGAGGACGCTCACCGTACGACGAGCTGGGTCAGGAGCAGACCGGACTCGTGGGTCTCGACCTCGAACAGCCCGGTGCGGTCGGCGGTGAGAGTGAGGGTGGTGGTCCGTCCGGCGGGCAGGCGCGCTTCCTTGTCGTAGCCGTGGACATGGAGGGTGTCGGCGCGGTCGGCGCGGACGCGCAGCTCGATGCGCTGCCCCTTCCTGAGCTCGGTGCGACCGGGGGCGGGGCTGACCTTGCCGTGAGAGATGACGATCTCCAGAGTCCGGTCGGGGCGGGGCTCGGCGGGGGTGCCGGCGGAAGGAGTGGTGGTGAGAGGGGTGGCGGCCTGGATCGGTGTGGAGTGCACGGCCCAGGCGGTGTGGTCGTCGGCGTACAGCCGGGCCGTGAGGGTGCGCCCGCCGCCCGCTTCGCGGACGAGGGAGTCGGGGAGGTGGTACCAGGGGCCGTAGAGCCGGGCCAGGGGGTGGCCGTCGAGGAAGAGCCGGGCGTGGCCGCGCCCGAGGAGCGCCGCGCCGCCGACACTGTCCGGGCTGAATCTGAAGTTCCGTACGGAGAGATGGACGTTCCACCCGTCCTCGGAGTCCGGCCGTACGGCGACGGTCACCGCGGGGGCGCCCTCGGCCTCGACCTGGCGGAGCCGGTGCCCGGATCCGTCGTCCGCGGTGAGGAGCCGGCCGACGCTGCCGCCGGCCTGTTCATGGCTGGTGCCGGGCCTGTGGTGGGTGGTGGGCCGCCCACCGCAGGCACTCGCACCGCACACGAGAGCGCCTGCGGTGAGAAGGGCGGCGGCGAGCCGGGGGAACGCCGTGCGCGACGTGAGCGCCGTGAGCGCCGTGAGCGTGTCGAGTCGCAGCGTGCGGGGAGATCGCCTCATGATCAGTCCCCGTCCGGTCCGGAGCCCCGGTGGGACCCGGAATCCGTGTCCGGCCCGGAATCCACCGATCCTGACGCTGAATCCGCACCGTGTCCGGAACCCGCGCCGTGGCTCGAATTCCTTCCTACGCCCGCACCGGCAGGGGCCCCCGCCCGGTCGTCGCCCTGAGCGTCAGGCCCCGGGGCCGCCTTCTTCCGTACCGCCCGTTCCCCGTGCCGCGCGGAGGCCGCCATCGCCCACACCACCCAGATGACACCGAGGAGACCCCGTACCCAGGCCGGGCCGATCGGGATCCATGGGATCATCAGGACGGCCTTGTCGAAGGCGTCGAGCAGGGTCAGGGCGCCCAGCACCATCGTGGTCCAGCCCAGTCCGGGCCGCTCGCCGCGCAGGACGAGCCCGATGCCGACCCACCACGCCCCGGTCAGCAGCAGCGCCACCGCAGGCAGATAGGAGGACGCGAGGCCCATCGTCGCACCGGCCACATCCAGCCCGAGGCCGATCGCGCCGAGCAGGGTGGCCGCTGTGGCGAGCCGGCTGTGCCGCAGGCGGCGCCACCAGAGCACCCCGCCGACCAGCGCGAGCACCAGAGCGACACCCAGCGCGATCTGCACCTCGATGCGCTCGATGCCGCGCGCGCCGTACCAGTCGCAGCCGGCCGGCAGCCGCCGCGCCTGCACGTTGTAGTCGGCACAGACCAGCAGTTGGGCTAGTTTGACCGGTTCGCCCACCAGCCGGTCGGTGCGGACGGAGACCGCGCCGCGCGCCGCCCCGCACGCGGGCAGCGAGCGCGGTGTGGACGGTCCGGTGTCCGACTGCCAGCAGTTGCTGTCGCCCTGGCCGTCCCACCACACATCGGTGCGGTTGGGCCGGGAGCGGCCCGCCTTGTCCGTGCCGAGGTGATTGCCCGCGTACCGGTTGTGGTGCGAGGTGTCGGCCTGCTTCGCGAGGGCGTTCTCGCCGCGGATGAAGGCGGGGACGGCGCTCAGGAAGAAGGCGGCACGCCGCTGTCCGTAGATCCAGTTGTTCTCGTAGATGTTCCAGTTGCCGCCTGCGGTGATGATGCCGGTGCCTGGCGGCATGGAGATCTGCGGGCAGACGACGCCGTCCTCGTAGCCGCGTTCGACGGGCGGTTTGGCGCAGGTTCCATCGGCGACGTACGGGTAGTAGTCGGCGTTGTTGTCGTGGATGAGGTTGCGTTCGAAGCGTGCGTGGTTCTGCGGGAGTCCGGGGTGGCCAGGGAAGGCGCTGTCCATCGAGGCGCCGCCCATGTTGTGGTCGAACTCGTTGTCGTGGACGTGGACCGAGTCGCCCGCGGTGCCGGAGTAGCCGACCATGTTGTGGTGGCTGCGGCAGCCGGTGATCTCGATCGAGTAGCGCGGCACGTCGTAGCCGTACGCGTCGTTGATGTTCGACGCGCTGCCGGGGTAGATGCCGGAGTCGCCGTTGCCGTACGACTCGCAGTTCTTGTAGAGCCCGTGGTCACTGGCGAAGGTGAGGAAGCCGTACTCGTCGTTCCACCGGGTGAGGACGTCGTCGATGACGAAGCCGTCCTGGGCCAGCACATACAGCGAGTTGAACGTCGTGCGCTGGGCGGTGAAGTTCTTGAAGTAGATGCCGTCGGAGCCGTCCGAGCGGATCGCGTTGAGTTTCTGGTACTTGGCGTCGATGACGACGTCGGTGCGCTCCGCCCCGGTCCCCTCGATCTGGAGCTGCTTCTTGCCGAGGATCGCCACCAGGTTCTGGTTGTGCGGACACTTCTTCTGCTGCGCGTACGACAGGATCTGGTAGCCGAGCTGCGAGTTGGGCGCCTTGAGTCTCGCGCACTCCCCCGTCGGCCTGGGCAGCGAGGGCTCCTCCTCGTACAGGCCGGGCAGGATCGCGATGGTCATGCCGGGTCTGCCGACCTCGTCGACGGCCTGCTGCAGATGGCGGTACCCGGACTTCCGGCACCGCTCGAAAAGTTCGAGGTTGCGTGTCCGGAGCTTCGCCGGGAAGCCGGATATCCGGCGTTCGAAGTCGGCGCGGTCGCTCTTGCAGACCAGCAGATCCGGTTCGCCGGCGCGGTAGACCGGGACGCTGCCGGAACCGTCGGGCAGGGTGACCGGCCGTTCCTCGTGCGCCTGGGCGGCCGGGGCCGCGAGGAGTGCGGCGGCCAGTGCCACCAGGACCACCAGAAGTCTTCGTGTCCACAACATGTGCCGGAGAGTAGAGCATTGTTCAACTTTTGGAACCCCCTTCTGCGCGACGGTTCAAAAGATTTCCGTCACGGACCCGCACCGGATCCGCGACGCGCCACCGCCCTGCCCCGTTGACGTGCCCCGATCTGATTCCTACGGTGTCCCATAGGAATTCTTCGGCACCGGGAGCGCGACATGAGCGGCACCAGCGGCATCGAGCAGGCGAGGAAGACGGCGGAAGCGCTTGCACACTCCGCCGGTTTCGGCAATGAGCACAGCTCCGAGGCGGTCCAGGGGGCACTGCCGCACGGCCGCAACTCGCCGCAGCGAGCACCACTCGGCCTGTACGCCGAGCAGCTGAGCGGCTCGGCGTTCACCGAACCGCGCGCCCACAACCGCCGTTCCTGGCTCTACCGGATCCGCCCCTCGGCCGCCCACCCGCCGTTCGTCCGGATCGACAACGGCGCGGTGCGCACCGCCCCCTTCACCGAGTCCGTCCCCGATCCGAACCGGCTGCGCTGGGACCCGCTCCCCGATCCCGCGCCCGGCACGGACTTCCTGGCAGGGCTGTGGACCCTCGGCGGCAACGGCGACGCCACCCAGCGCACCGGTATGGCCGTGCACCTCTACCACGCCAACACGGCCATGACCGACCGCGTGTTCAGCGACTCCGACGGCGAACTGCTGATCGTCCCCGAGCAGGGCGGCCTGCTGCTCCGTACCGAACTGGGCCTGCTGCGCGCCGAACCCGGTCACATCGCGCTGATCCCCCGGGGCGTCCGCTTCCGTGTGGAACTCCTCGACGACTCCGCCCGCGGCTATGTCTGCGAGAACTACGGGCAGCCGTTCACACTCCCCGACCTCGGCCCGATCGGCGCCAACGGCCTTGCCAACGCCCGGGACTTCCTCGCTCCCGTCGCCGCGTACGAAGACGCGGACCGCCCGGTCCAGGTGATCAACAAATTCTGCGGCAACCTCTGGTCCGCGACGTACGACCACTCGCCGCTCGACGTCGTCGCCTGGCACGGCAACTACACCCCGTACGTCTACGACCTGCACCGTTTCAATGTGATCGGCTCCATCAGCTACGACCACCCCGACCCGTCGATCTTCACGGTGCTGACCTCGCCGTCGGACACCCCCGGTCTCGCCGGTGTGGATTTCGTCGTCTTCGCGCCGCGCTGGCTGGTCGGCGAGGACACGTTCCGGCCGCCGTACTTCCACCGCAATGTGATGAGCGAGTACATGGGGCTGATCGAGGGAGCGTACGACGCGAAGACGGCCGGCAAGGGCGGCTTCGTGCCGGGCGGCGGCTCGCTCCACAACATGATGTCGGCGCACGGCCCGGACCGGGAGACCTTCGACCGGGCGAGCGCGGCGGAGCTGAAGCCGCAGAAGATCGACGACGGTCTTGCCTTCATGTTCGAGACCCGCTGGCCGGTCACGGCGACCGGACAGGCGGCGACCGCCGACCACCTGCAGCGCGGGTACGACGACGTGTGGCAGGGTCTCGAAGGCAACTTCCGGCCATAGGCGAAGCCGCCGCTTCCCGGCCCCCGCTCGTCGCGTCCGCAGTGTCGCAGTACGGAGAGTCCAGGTGACCCAGGTGCCTCAATTGCCCCAGATGCCCCAGGTGACGGCCTTCGCCCCCGACTCGCTGGTCCTGAACCGCAAACTGCCGCTGTGGTACCAGGTCTCACAGTCGCTGCGCGCGTCCATACTCGGCCGCGCCCAGGACGCCTCGCTGCGGCTGCCGACCGAGGAGCAGCTCGCCGCACACTACGGCGTCAGCGTCCTCACGATGCGGCAGGCGCTCAAGGAGCTGGAGACGGAGGGGCTGATCAGCAGGCACCGGCGGCGCGGCACCTTCATCGAGCCGCGGGCCCGCCGAGCCTCGCCGGTCCGGCTGCTCGGTTCGATCGATGCGATCGTCGCCCAGCAGTCGGGCGAGCGCACCACGGTCCTCGGCCATGGCCCGCTCGCCCTGCCCGGCGACCTCGCCGAGTACTTCCCGGGCTGTACGGACGTGGTCGGCTACCGGCGGCTGCGCTGCGACGACGACACCGGCGAGCCCACCAACTGGGCGGAGAACACGGTGCATCCCGAGGTCGCGGCCCGGCTCGATGCCGCCGATCTCGAACGCTGGCCGATGACGAAGGTGTTGCGCGACCGCGTCGGTGTCCGGATCGCGCGGATCACGGACGCGGTCGAGGCGCGGCTCGCCGACCCGGCCACCGCCGAGCTCCTCCAGGTCCCGCTGCTCAGCCCGATCCTCTTCTACACAGGGGTGACGTACGACGAGAGCGGCCGGGTGGTGGATGTGGCACGGATCCGGTACCGGGGGGACAGGTTCTCGTTCTCGGTGACGGTCGAAGCGCACTGACCGCACACGACGCGCCGTTACGATGCCTGGGGCGGCGGACGTGGCGACGGGGAGGACGACACGGTGGCAGCACGGGCGGGCACCGGAGCCGGCGGGGACGACGACACCCCGCTCCTCGACGACCTCATGCCATGGTCCGTACAGCCCCTGCGCACCGGGCGCCCCTGGGTGACGGCCCCGGACGCCGGTTCCCTCAAGGCCCGTTGGGGACGTCTGATCAGCGCCGAAGGAGCCGAGCGCGAACAGCTTTTCCGGCCCACCCGTTCCCGTGATCCGCAGACTCCGGTCGCGGCGCTGCCCGGCCAGACCACCTCCACCGCCCGGTTCGCGCGGGAGTCCGGTCCGTGCCCCGAGCCGGTGCGGATCCTGCACGGACCGTTCGACGAGCAGTGGCTGATCCCCGACCACCGGCTGATCGACGCAGCCCGCCCGGAGCTGTGGAGGGTCTCCGACGGACACCAGCTCTTCGCCGTCGAGCACGGGTACGTACCGCAGGACACCGGTCCCGCCCTGTCCGTGACGGCACTGCTGCCCGACGGCCACTCCCCGGCCGGCCGCCCCGGCCGGATCCGGCCGCTCTACCGAAGGCCCGGCGGACGGGAACCCAATCTGGCGCCCGGTCTGCTCGGGCTGCTGCGCGCCCGGCACGGGGACGCGGTCACCGCGGAGTCCGTGCTGGCGTGGATCGTCACGGCGGCCCGTCATTCCCCCGCCGGGTCCGTCGTACCGCTGCCCGCCGACAGCGGACGCTGGTGGGCCGGGGTGGAGCTGGGCCGGGAGCTGTTGCGGCTGCAGCTGCGCGGCGCGCGCGGCGGGGAGCGCCCGCGGCTGCCCGGCGGGCGGCGCCCCTATGTGCGGGCCGCGGTACCGGCCGCGCCGGGCACGCTGGAGTACGACCCCGGCGACGAGACGCTCCTGCTGGGCACGGGCCGCATCTCGCCCGTGCCGGCGGGAGCCTGGGATTTCCGGGTGGGCGGGGTCCGGATGCTGGAGCTGTGGTTCGAGCGACGGGCGGCGGCGGACGGGGCGGACGGCCTGGAGGCGATACGGCCCCGGGGCTGGCCCCAGGAGTGGACCTCGGAACTGCTGGAACTGATCACTCTGCTGGCACTGCTCGCCGAACTCCGGCCCCGGCAGGAGGAGCCGGCCGCCGGCCGGCAGCTCACCGCCGGTGACCTGCGGGCGGCCGGAGTCCTGCCGGTCGCGGCGACGGCCAGGCGGCCGGCTTCCGTGCTCGACCACCACGAGGAGGGACCGGATGGGCAGTTCGCGCTGCTGTGACGGCATCGGGGCGCGTGCGCGCTTACCGGTCGAACGAGTCCAGTACCCGGTGCAGCGCCCGGTCGAAGACGCCGTCCAGATCGATCGGCCCGGGGTCCTCGGCGAATCCCGCCGCCATCCGCGGATACTTCCCGGTCGCGATCTGGCTGATCAGATAGCCGGTGCGCGCGGCGTGCTCCTGCTCCTCGGACCAGGGCAACGACCGACTGCGCTCCGCCGTGGCGATCTCGTTGGCCACGTAGGTGGTCACCACACCGTTGACCATGGCGATGAGTTCCATCTTCTCGCCGAACCGTGCGTCGACCCCGTCCAGGCAGCTGAGCGCGTACTCCAGATACCGCAGCGCGTTCGGGCTGAAGCCGTACACGGGTGACATGAGCCGCGGCACCCAGGTGTGGCGGTGCATCATCTCGCGGGCCTGATGGGCCAGTGCGACGAGATCGGCGCGCCAGCCGCCGGACGGCTCCGGGTACTCGTACCCGCCGCTGACCGCGTCGAGCATCAGCTCGTACAGGTCCTCCTTGCGGGGCACGTAGTTGTAGAGCGACATCGTGCCGCAGCCGAGCTCCGCCGCGACCTTCCGCATGGACACCGCGTCGAAGCCGTCCGCGTCGGCGATGCGGACGGCGGCTGCCGCGATGTCGGCGCGGCTGAACGCGGGCCTGGGGCCGCGGCCCGCACGCTCGGGGCGTGCCCAGATCACTTCGGGTACAGCGGGTCGACCCACCATCGATCATCACCTCGTTCACCATCCTAGTTACGTACACCGTACGTAGTGCGATACGGTGGGCCGCATGACAACTACGTACGCTGTACTTAGTGAAGGTCTGGAGAAGCGCTACGGAGATGTCCATGCGCTGCGCGGACTCGATCTCGCTGTCGCCGAGGGCTCCGTCTGCGGAGTGTTGGGGCCGAACGGCGCGGGCAAGACCACCGCCGTCCGGGTGCTCACGACATTGACCGCCCCGGACAGCGGCAGCGCCAGGGTCGCCGGGCACGACGTGGTGCGCGAGGCGGCCTCGGTGCGCGCGGCGATCGGCGTCACCGGGCAGAACGCCTCGGTCGACGGCGAGCTCACCGGCCGACAGAACCTGCGGCTCTTCGCCAAGCTCCTGCGGTTCCGCGGTGAGGCCGCGCGCATCCGCGCCGACGAACTCCTGGAACGCTTCGAGCTGACCGAAGCCGCCGACCGCCCGGCCCGCACCTACTCGGGCGGCATGCACCGCCGCCTCGACCTCGCCGCCAGCCTGCTGACCCGGCCGAGGGTGCTCTTCCTGGACGAGCCGACCACCGGACTCGACCCACACAGCCGCAACCAGATCTGGGCGGCGGTACGCGAACTGGCGGGCCGGGGCACGACCGTCCTGCTCACCACGCAGTATCTGGAGGAGGCCGATCAGCTGGCCGACGACATCGTGCTGATCGACCGGGGCCGGACCGCCCACCGCGGGACCCCCGCCGAGTTGAAGGCCCTCATCGGTTCGTACGCCGAGGTGGTCGTCCCGCAGGCATCGGCGCTGATCCCGGCAGCGGCCGTCCTCGACCAGCTCACCGGCGCCGAACCGGTGCTCGACCACGAGCGCCGCACGGTGGGCGCCGTCGCGACCGACGCCACGCTCACCCTCCCCCGTATCGTCCGCGAGCTCGACGCGGCCGGCGTACCGCTGATCGATGCGAGCCTGCGCCCGCCGACGCTCGACGAGGTCTTCCTCCGCCTGACCGGCCGCGGTGACGGCCGCACCTCCCAGCCCGTGAAGGAGACAGCAGCATGAGCAGCACCGTACTGGCTCACGAGCAGCGCACCGTGCCCGCCACGAGCACCCCGGTCGCCGACAGCCTGGCCGTACTGGGCCGCCATCTGCAGCGGATCAAAGCAGCCCCGGGCGTAGTGATCCTGACCCAGACCATGCCGATCACGATGCTGCTGTTCTTCGGCTACGTGTTCGGCAGCGCCCTGGCCATGCCCGGCCAGGAGTACCGCGCGTTCCTGGTGCCGGGTCTGCTGGCGTCGACGGCGGCCAACGGCATCATGACCGGGATGTTCCAGTCCGCGCAGGACTGCCACCGCGGAGTGATGGACCGGTTCCGCACGCTGCCGATGAGCCGACCCGCCGTGCCGTTGGGCCAGACCGCCGCCGATCTGCTGACCACGGCCATCGGCATGGTCCCGCTGATCCTGGTCGGACTCGCGGTCGGCTGGCGGATCGAGGGCGGCCCGCTCGCCGCCCTGGGCGCGTTCGGGCTGCTGCTGCTCCTCCGGTTCGCCACGTCGTGGATGGGCTGCTGGCTGGGCCTGCTCATCCGGAACGAGGAGGCGGCAGGCCAGCTGGGCAGTGCCACCTTCATCCTGCCGCTGCTGTCCAGCGCGTACATCCCGACCGACAACCTGCCGGGCTGGCTGCGGACAGTCGCGGAGTGGAACCCGATCAGCGCCATGGCCGCCGCCACCCGCGACCTGTTCGGCAATGCGGCGCCGTCCGCGGACGCCGCCTGGCCGGCAGCCCACCCGGTGGCGGGCACGCTCGCCTGGTCGGCAGCGCTCCTCGTGGTGTTCGTACCGCTGGCCGTCCGGCGCCATGCGCGCGGCGGCGAGTGACACGGACTCACCGAGGGGCCACCGCACCGGCGCGACGGATGCACCCGGCACCACGCCCTTTCGTGCGCGTGCTCGTGCTGGTCGTGCAGGTCACACATGTACGCCTCCGGGGGTGAGGTGCTGTGTACGCGCCAAACGATCAGCGCCTTGGCCCCGGAACTTTCCGACGTCAACATCTCGGGATGACAAAGTTGTTACGTACACGATAGGTACGGTGCCCATGAGTCCTCACCCTCTCCCCCTGGACGGCATCACCGTCGTCGCCGTCGAACAGGCTGTCGCCGCCCCGTTCGCCACCAGGCAGCTCGCCGACCTCGGCGCCCGCGTCATCAAGATCGAGCGCCCGGACGGCGGTGACTTCGCCCGCGGTTACGACACCGCTGCCCGCGGCCTGGCCTCGCATTTCGTCTGGTGCAACCGCGGCAAGGAGTCCCTCGCGATCGACCTCAAGGACCCGCGCGGCCTCGCCGTGGTGCGCCGGCTGGTCGCCGGCGCCGATGTGTTCGTACAGAACCTCGCCCAGGGCGCGGCCGCCCGGCTGGGTCTGGACGCCGCGACGCTCTGCGCCGCGCACCCGCGGCTGGTCGCCGTCGACATCTCGGGGTACGGCGCCGACGGCCCGTACGCACACAAGCGGGCCTACGACATGCTCGTGCAGTGCGAGGCGGGACTGGTCTCCGTCACCGGCACGCCCGGGCAGCCGGTGAAGGCGGGTGTGCCCGCCGCCGACATCGCGGCGGCGATGTACGCCTTCTCGGGGGTGCTCGCGGCGCTGCTGCGGCGCGCGACCACCGGGCTCGGCGGGCCGGTGGAGATCTCGATGCTGGAGGCGCTGACCGAATGGATGGGGCATCCCCTGCACCTTCGGATGCATGGAGGCGAAACCCCGGCGCGCACGGGGCTCGCACATCCCGTCATCGCCCCCTACGACGCATTCGAGACGGCGGACGGGGAACACCTGCTGCTCTCCGTGCAGAACGACCGGGAGTGGCGCCGGCTCACGGAGCAGGTTCTGGGGCGGCCGGCACTGGCGGACGATCCGGACTTCGCGACGAACACCGCACGGACCGCTCACCGGGAGCGGACCGATGCGGTGGTGGCCGAGGCGCTCGCCACGCTGACCGCGAAGGAGGCGCTGGCCGGGCTGGACGCCGCAGGCATCGCCTGCGCCCGGCTGAACACCGTGGCGGATGTGGCGGCACACCCTCAGCTGGCGACGCGGGACCGGTGGCGGGAAGTGGAATCACCGGTCGGGGCGTTGCGGGCCATGCTGCCGCCGATCACGTTGCCGGGCGGGGCGGAGCCGCGGATGGGAGCCGTACCGGCGCTCGGTGAGCACACCGAAGCACTGCTGCGGGCCGCGGGGATGACGGACGAGCAGACAGCGGAGCTGCGCCGGGACGGTGTGATCGCCTGAGCGCGGCCCGAGCGGTGGGCCGGTTCGGTCAGGGGCGGGCGATCGGTCGGGGCCGGATCGATGGTGACAGGCCGTCGGGTCAGTGGCGGCTACCGAAGAGCGAGCGCCGCAGTCGCCGCAGCGGTGCGAAGAGCGAGACACGCGCGCTCCTGCTCCGGCGGCTGTGCGCGGCGTCGCGAGAGGTGAGCTCCAGCATCAGCAACGTCGCCTCCGCGGTCTCGCGCTGCGGGACGGCGGGGCCGCCGAGCACTGCGAGATGGCGGTCGAGGCGCGAACTGGTCGCACTGCTCCCACACGTGATGGCAGGCACACGCGGCCTGCTGCGCATCGCTATCTGTTCCATGTCACTCCCCACCCGTACGAGGGCACCCGGCCCGGGCAGGTTAACCCTATCCCCCCGCGATGACACGCGTGTATCCCGGGCGCCGGATTGAGCACACACATACGGATGTTGACGGCCGTACTCATAATTCGCTCGATTCCAGGGCGAGTTGGACAGAACGGGAGCGGTTCGCCCGCAGCGGCGGATTGCTGCGCAAGGAGGGCGGGAACGGTCCGTATGGAGAGGTTTCCGCCGTGCTGCCGCCACTCCTGCGGATGGGGGATCACCGTGAGCGAAGTGCCGGGCGAGGACCGACTGATCGCGGGCCGCTACCGACTGCTGGGCCCTTTGGGCCAGGGCGGGATGGGGACCGTATGGCGGGCGCGCGACGAGGTGCTGGGGCGCGAGGTCGCCGTCAAGGAGGTCCGCGCCCCGTCGGGGCTGCCCGCCTCCGACGTACAGCGGCTCTACGCGCGCCTGGAGCGGGAGGCATGGGCGGCCGCGAGGGTCTCCCACCGCAGCGTGGTCACCGTCTACGACGTGGCGACCGAGGACTCCCGCCCGTGGATCGTGATGGAGCTGATCCGCGGGCTCACGCTCTCCGACGTACTGGACGCCGAGGGCCCCATGCCCCCGCAGCGGGCGGCGCACATCGGCGCGGAGGTGCTCGCCGCACTGCGCAGCGCCCATGGGTCCGGGGTGCTGCACCGCGATGTGAAACCCGGCAATGTGCTGCTCGCCAACGACGGGCGGGTGGTGCTGACGGACTTCGGTATCGCCATGGTCGAGGGGACGTCCGCACTCACCATGACGGGTGAACTGATCGGATCGCCGGAGTTCCTGGCACCGGAGCGCGCACTGGGGCGCACGCCGGGGCCCGAATCGGATCTGTGGTCGCTGGGTGTGCTTCTGTACGCCGCGACCGAGGGCAATTCACCGTTCCGTCAGAACACCCCGTTGAACACGCTCCGGGCGGTGGTGGACGAGGAGCTGCCGCCGCTCCGGCGGGCCGGCCCGCTCGGCCCGGTCGTCGAGGCGCTGCTGCGCAAGGACCCGGCCGAGCGGCTCTCGGCCGCGGAGGCCGAGCATCGGCTGCGGATCGTCGCCGCCGGGGGTACGCCGCGGACCGCGGGGGCCGGTGCGGCGGATCCGTACGGTGCCACGGCGACGGCCCGCACGAACGCGCCGGCAACGCCGTTTCCCGCGGTCCCCTTCCCCTCCCCCGCTTCGTCTCCGACGTCCGCGTACGCCCCCGAGGAGCGGTCGCGTCGCGCGGTCGCCCTTCTCGCCGCAGGGCTGGCGATCCTGCTGCTGGCCGTCGGCGGGATCGTCTGGACACTGTCACACAAGAGCGACGACCGGAACACGGGCACCAGCACCGGCGCCCCCGGCCCGGGCCCGACCAGCAGCGCCCCGCGCTCGACGCCCGCCACCCGGGGAACGCCCGGCGCCGACGGATCACCGGGCGGAGGCGGCGCCGGAAGCACCGGCAACAACGGCCACAGCAGTACGAGCAAGCCGCCACCCCAGACCGTGACGGTGTATCTCACCCCCGTACGCGACAGCTACGAGGGCAGTTGCCCACCGCCGCACACCGGGGCACCGGCGGTCGAGGCGACGATCACAGTGGGGCGTACGCCGGTGCAGGTCGAGTACCGGTGGGCGCTGAAGGACGGTACGAGCTCGGATCCCGGCTGGCATTCGCTGTCCTTCGGCGCCGGCGACAGGCGGTCGAAGCAGGTGTCGCACACGGAGCTGACGCACCGACAGGACACCACGTACCACGGAACGATCACCCTGGAGGTGAGGAGTCCGGTCGCGGTCACGTCGAACGGAGTGGCGTTCTCGGTGACCTGCCGGGCGGAGCCCCCGACGGACGGGGCCTCCGCCCCGACGGAAGGGGCTTCCGCCCCGGCGGGCGACTGACCGGGGCAGCCCGTGCCCCTTCCGCCGCCCTGTCAGACCGCCGAGTTGAAGGCGGGCAGGTAGCCGCCCGACTGGCCGGCGGCGGTGGGGTGGTAGGACTCACCGATGTTGAGCCAGTTGACACTGTGCAGCCAGGCACTGCCGGAGCAGATCTCGTGCCCGGTGAACCTGGATGCGACATCGCTGAAGGTGAAGCCGTGGTCGGCCGCACGCTTGGCGGTTGCCGCGTTGAGGTAGTCGGAGGCGCTGTTGATGGCGGAGCGTTCGGTCTCGCTCAGGCCGGCGAGGCAGCTGCCGCCGATCTTGTAGAAGCGGGGGTATCCGAGGACGACGACGTGGGCGGACGGCGCCTTGGACCTGATCGCCGTGTACACCGAGTCGAGCTTGCCGGGCAGGGTGGAGTCGACATAGCTGCGGGCGGTCGCGATCCGGCTGAGGCAGGTGGATTCCGACTGGAGGACACAGGTGGTCATGACATCGGCGAAGCCCGCGTCATTGCCGCCGATGGAGATCGAGACGAGGTCGGTCGAGGCGGAGAGCGGGCCGAGCTGTCCGGCCGTCACATCGCCGGTAACTGCACCCGAACAGGCCGTGAAGGCGAACGACGCGGGCGAGTTGGCGGCGGCCCAGAGCGCGGGGTAGGCCTTGGTGCTGCGCTTGCAGTCGCCGCTGGCGCTGTCGTAGCTGCCGGAGCCGACCCCCGAGGAATACGAGTCGCCGACTGCGACGTAATCGACGGACGTCGCGGCGTTCGCGGTGGTCGCCCCGGTCAGGGCGAGTACGGCACCGAGCAGAAGCGAGGACGACAGCGCCACAAGTCTGGATATTTTCACGGAATCTCCCTTGGACCGGCCGGCAGGATCTCTGCCCTACTCAGTGGTAGCAGTACGGGCACCGCGTCGGAAGTGTTCATGCCAAGTCGATCCCGTGGAGTCTTCTTGACGGTCTCCTGAACGTGCGTCACATGAATTCCGGCATCCGACGCACCAGGGGGCGAAATCGAGCCTGCAGTCAACAGCGAGACAGGGACGGCAACTTCACCGCCGACCGGATCCTGACCAAGGGGTACGCCGTCGTGCGGCGGACGCGGCAGGTCCGACGCAGATTCACCGGCTCGGGAAGGTGAGCGATGCGCACCGTCCCAACGGCTGGCAGAAGGTGGCAAAACCTGGGTGCGCCGGGTGCCCCGGTACCGGATCATGGGCGCCATGTCTGCCAACCCCGAGTCCGCTCTGCCGATCCGGCTCACCGTCGACGACAGCGATTCCCCGGCCGATGTCGTCGACGCGCTGTTCCTCGGCCGCTTCGCGACGGGCGAGCAGCCGTACTCCCACAGTTCCTCCCTCGACCGGGTGAAGTCCGGGGCGACGCTGCTGCCGCCTGCCGCCAAGGTGCTGCGCGCCGCCCGCGACGAAGACCGCAGCGCGACCCTCGCCGAGGGAGAGGGCTGGACGCTGCTCATCTCGCGGTGGAACCGCGGCGCCGACGTCACCGTCACCGCGACCACCGCCGAACTGGCGCAGAAGATCCTCGCCCAGGCGACGGACGGCGCCCAGGACGAACCGGAACCACAGCCCGAGAACGTGACGATGGGCTTCTGGTACGTCTCGCCGCGCCGCGGCCCGCACCGCACCACCCGGCAGATCACCGCCGGTACCTGGGACGAGGTGCGCGGCAACTACACGGCGCCGGTGGCCGAGGCCATGGACCGCCTGATGAAGGTGACACCGGACGACATCGCGGGCCGGCTGCTCCTGCTGCACGGCCCGCCCGGCACCGGCAAGACGTCCGCGCTGCGCACGCTGGCCCGGTCCTGGCGGGACTGGTGCCAGGTCGACTGCGTACTCGACCCGGAGCGGCTCTTCAACGACGTCGGCTATCTGATGGACATCGCGATCGGCGAGGACGACGGCACCGCGAAGGGCAGGTGGCGGCTGCTGCTCCTGGAGGACTGCGACGAACTGATCCGCGGCGAGGCCAAGCACACGGCGGGCCAGGCGCTGTCCCGGCTGCTGAACCTCACCGACGGGCTGCTGGGCCAGGGCCGCAATGTGCTGGTGGGCGTGACGACCAATGAGGACCTGGAACGGCTCCACCCGGCGGTCGTCAGGCCCGGCCGCTGCCTGGCCCGCATCGAGGTGGGCTCACTGACGCGCCGGGAGGCGGCGGCCTGGCTGGGCACGGAGGAGGGGCTCGGCCGGGAGGGAGCGACGCTGGCCGAGCTGTACGCGCTGCGCCGCGGCACCGGTCCTGCCTCGGTGCCGAAGCAGGACGCGGGGGCGGACGCGGGACTGTACCTCTGAGGATTCGGCCCGGTAACCATGTCCGTCCTGAATCGCCGGACGGGGTTGGTCGTCAGACCGTTGAGGACACGAACGGCCACCGGACGGACGCAGTCACTCCTCGTACGCCGCCCGCACCGCGTCGTGCGCCAGCGACGCCGCCGCCGCGCGCGACAAACCGAGCCGCCTCACCTCGTCCGCGTACTCCCGCGCCGCCTCCGCGGCCTTCCGCTCCGCCGCATCCCCCGCGGCGGCGACGAACGTACCGTTCCGTCCGCGGGTCTCGATCACCCCGTCCGCCTCCAGGGCCCGGTACGCCTTGGCCACCGTGTTCGCGGCGAGGCCGAGCTCCTCGGCGAAGCCGCGTACGGTCGGGAGTCTGTAGCCGACGGGCAGCGCCCCGGACCGCGCCAGTTCGGAGATCTGCGTGCGCAGTTGCTCGTACGGGGCGGTGCCGGAGTCGGGATCGAGAGCGATCTTCAAAGTCACGGCCCGATTCTCCCCCACCGCCGGAAATTCGGAGGCGGCCGGGCCGGCCCTCCCCTTAACGTCCGCCGTATGACTCTGATCGTTCGCGACTTCATGCCCACCGACGCCGAGGCGTGGGTACGGGTGCGGCGCGCCGCACTTCCGTACATGGTGACGACTCCTGAGCAGGTTGCCTTCGAACAGGCCAACGCCCATCCCGACAAGCGGTACAGGCTGCTGGTCGCCGAGGAGGACGGAGAGATCATCGGCACCGCTCAGGTCGGCATCGCCCATGACAGCCCGGAGCCCGGCCAGGGCTTCTGCAATCCGTACACGCACCCCCACCGGGTGGGTCGCGGGGCAGGCTCGCTCCTGGTGCGCACCGCCGAGGAGTATCTGGCCGGTGCAGGGGCTGTCGCCGTCTACACCTGGGTGCTCGACGAGCCGGCGAACCGGGTCTTCGCCGAGAAGCGCGGGTACACGCCGAGCCGCCCGGCGCACTTCCTCCATCTCGACCTCGCACATGGCATGCTGCCACCCCGTCAGAATCCTCCGTCCAGTGTGGAGCTGCGGTCCGCCGCGGACTTCGCGGACAACCCGCGGCCCCTGTTCGAGGCGGACGCGGAGACCACGGCGGACGAACCGAGCGACACCCCGGCCGAACTCTCGGACTACGAGGACTGGCTGCGGAACACCTGGAACAACCCCGGTCTGGACCGGGAGCTCACCTCGGTCGCTGTGGTGGACGGCGAGGTGGCGGCCTTCAGCGCGGCGAACACCGACGGCCTGACCCGCTACTCGTCGGCGATGACCGGCACCCGCAGGGCGTATCGCAACCGGGGTCTGGCGAAGCTCGTCAAGACCGACTCGCTGCACCGCGCACGCGCGGCCGGCTACACGGACGCGTACACCGGCAATGACGCGGACAACGGTCCGATGCTGGCGATCAACAAGTGGTTCGGCTACCGGATCTGCGCCACGGAGGTGCGGCATGTCCACAACATCGGTTGAGGTCGCCCTCGTCAAGGCAGGGCGGACGAAGATCCGTTACCCGGCGGAGCTCCTGAGCGACGACGGCACCCGGGTGACGGTGACCGCGCCATGGGCCGCGCCGGGCGTGCGCGACTTCGGCTTCGTACGGTTCGAGCCGGGCGATGTCTTCACCGAGCACTACTGGCGCGACCGGTGGTTCGCGGTGAAGGAGGTCCGCACCGGCGAGGGGACGCTGAAGGGCTGGTACTGCGACGTCACCCGGCCCGCGGTGCTGCACGACGGGGAGCTGGTGGTCGAGGACCTGGATCTCGATCTGTGGGTGTCCGCGGACGGTTCCTCCGTACTGCGGCTGGACGAGGACGAGTTCGAGGAGAACGGACTGGCCGCACACGATCCCGTCGCGGCGGATGCCGCCCGCCGGGCGCTGGACGAGCTGGAGGGCCTCGCTCTCGCGGGTGGGCTCGCGGGGCTGCTGGCACCGTCGCGCCCGTCCGTCGCCGGACGCCAAGAGGCCGCGCACATGGGTGGGGTGGCGTCGCATGCCGATGGGCGCGGCCTCTAACGCACCACGAGTTCCACCTCGTACCCCGCCGCGTCCTCCAAGTAGGCGGCGCAGTGCCCGTCGCCGCCCGCGAACGGATGGCGGTCCGCGAACAGCAGCCGCCAGCCGTGCTCCGGGGCCCGCGCCACCAGCGCGTCCAGCGTGGCCCGGTCCCGGACGTGGAACGCCAGGTGGTTGAGGCCGGGGAGGAGCCGGTCGTGCGGTCCCGGGGCCAGGGCGGGTGACTGCTCGATCACCAGATAGGTGTCACCGCGGCGCCAGCTGCGGCCGTGCTCCCATCTCTGGTACGGGACATGGCCCAGCTCACCGAGGAGCCAGCCCCACCCCGCCTCGGCCACCGCCAGGTCGGGCACCCACAGCTCGATGTGGTGCACCCCGCCGGTGCCGGAGCCGCCGGACTGCAGCGGGACCGCGCGGCGGGTGCCGTGCGGCTGGTACGCCACGGTGTCGCCGTCCTCGTGCCAGTGGATCAGGAAGTGCTCCCCCGCCCGGTAGCCGTCCAGCCCCGCACGGCAGTACGCGACCATGTCGTCGGGCAGGGCGTCCAGCGGGAACCAGGCGAGCTCCGAGCACTTCTCCGGTTCGCGGTTGAACGGCGGACGGGCGGGATCGTATTCCGCCTCGAAGAACCAGCCGGTCCGGGGACTGCCGCCGGGACCACGGTGCTGCATGACCAGGGCGACCCGCAGCTCGTCCGGGTCCAGTGCGAGACCGATCTCCTCGGCGGCCTCGCGGATCATCGCCTCGCGGACGTCCTCGCCGTCCTCCACATGTCCGGAAGGACCGTTGAACAGCCCGTCCGCGTATCCCGTGCCGGCGCGGCGGGCGAGCAGGACGTCGGGGCCGCGGCGCAGGATCAGATGCACATCGACGATCTCGGTGTGCCGGTGCGGCGGCTCGGCGCGCACCACCAGCGCGTACCGGTCGTCGTCGACCTGTTTGCCCCACAGGTTCGGGTCGCCGGAGAGCCGCTCGTGGTGGATGCGCTCGGTGAACGGGGTGAGCAGCGCCGTCAATCGCTCGGCGGAGAAGCCCACACCGCCCCACACCCCCTCGATCAGCAGCAGCCGTCCACCGGGCCGCAGCAGACCGAACCAGTGGCGCAGAGCGGCCTCGGGATCGGGTAGCAGCCACACCACATGACGGGCCATGATCACGTCGAACTGCTGCTTCCCGACCGGTGGTCGGGCCGCGTCCCCGACGAGCACCTCGGTGCCCGTCCCGGCGAGCTTGGCCCGTGCCTGCTCGACCATGCGCGGCGACCGGTCGACCGCGGTGACCCGGTGGCCCTGCCCGGCGACGACCAGCGCCAGACTTCCGGTGCCGCACCCCAGGTCGAGCACCTCGGAGCGGCCCCCGGGCAGCCAGTTCTCCAGGCGCTGCGCCCATGCGTGCCGGACCACCGGATCGAGCAGCCCGTGGTCGGGCTCCTCGTCGAAGGAGTCGGCGGCGGAGTCCCAGTCGATCGTCGTCATGCGTCGATCGTCCCAGCCACCACTGACACAGTCGATCAGCCGGTCGGCCGGCCAGCGGGTCAGCGGGTCAGCGGGTCAGCCGCTTGCGGTAGTGGAACCTGTCGTAGACGCCGTCCACGCGCCGCTCCACCAGTTCGTACCCGTAGCGCGGGTAGATCTTCTGGTTCTCCCACATCAGCGCGTTGGTGTAGAGGCGGATCTCGGGAAGGCCGAGGCCGCGGGCATGCGCGTCCACGAACGCGAGCAGCCGCCGGCCGACTCCCCGGCCGGCCGCGTCCGGGTGGACGGCGACGGACTCCAGGAAGAGGTGGTCCTCGTGCGGGACGAGAACCAGGACGCCGGTGATGTCCGGGTCTCCCGTCACGTACACCCGGCCGACCGTCACATCTGCCGCATGGTCCGCACGCATGGGTGCGGGGACGACGCCGATGCGCGCGATGTAGTGCTGGTACGCGGCATCGGTGACGGCCCGTACGGCGGGCACGTCGGCCGGGGCGGCAGGGCGGATCTCGTCGGACGTGTGGGCGGTCATGGAAGCACGGTACGAGGGCCCCGCCCATGCCATACGGGTGGGGCCCCTCGTGCACGCACGGAGAGGGTCGCGTCGCCGCCCTGGACCGTGACCGACGATGTCGGTCCTGGGCGCTCCGGTGGCGGCGAGCACCCGGTCGACGAAGTCAGGACGGGCGTGTTACGTCGCCTCCCGAGGTCCGGTCATCCGCCGGCCAGAGCGGCGGGACGTACGACCTCGGACCCGAAACGCCGCCTGGCCCGGTCCGCGGCGGCTTCGGCAGCACGGGCACGGTCATCGCCGGGGTCCAGGGAGAGTTGGCGGTGAGCCCCGTCGGCCGGCCGCAGGTCGTCGGCGCGGATCACGAAGGCACGAACTCTTGCGCGTTGCAGCCCGAGAGCGGTCAGCAGGCCCAGAGCAGCCGTGACGAGGGCGGGCGAGTGGTCGGTGGGTGCCGCCAGCGTGCACGTACGCGTCGTGGAGCTGCGGTCGGCGTACCGCACCGTGAGCGTGAGGCGGCCGGTGACCTGGCTTTCACCGCGCAGGCGTTGGCCGATCCGGTCGGCGAGTCCCAGGACGGCACGGTGATGCCGCACCGGGTCGAGACAGTCCTGGTCGAGCACGAGATCGGCCATCAGATGTGCCGCCGGTTCCAGCGGGACGACCGGGCGGGGGTCGTGGCCGCGGGCCCGTTCGGTCAGCAGCCGTGCCTGGCCGGCGCCGAGGAGACGCTGCAGGGTCGCCGGAGGTATGTCGACGACCTGGCCGATGGTGTGCAGGCCATATCTGCTGAGCGTTGACGCCGTGGTGCGGCCGATACCGGGCAGTGCGGTGACCGGGCGGGGGTACAGCCATTCGGCGGCCCGCTCGGCGGGGACCCAGGTGGTGTCTCCCGGCGCGGACGCGTCGGCCGCCATGGCCGCCAGCATGCGGTTGCCCGCGAGCCCGGCGCTGCTGTCGATGCCGTAGAGGGCCTTCAGCCTGATCTTCGCCAGCTGGACTACGTCGTAGGGGGACAGGTCGAAGTACCGGAGCGCCGAAGTCAGGTCCATGTGAACGGCGTTGGGCGGGACGGCCTGGACGTGGGGCGTGACGCCATACATCAGTTCGATTGCATCGGTGTACTGATCCTCGGTCAGTGCGGCATGCAGGTAGAGGTGGGCGATATGCCGCTGGCGCGTGGTCATCCTGCACTCCCCGGACTGGTGTAACCGAACTTCTTCAGGTCAGCCGAACGGCTGCCGGCGGGCTGCAGGTCGGCATACGGGTGCAGGCGGGCACCGGTGGTGCCGTTGGCCAGGGTGCGCTGCGGCTGAGCGGGGGTCGGGTGCGGGCGATCGGCTCCAAGGAGGGCGAGAGCGGCCTCGGGGCCATTGTCACGACGGGCCACGGCGATCCGGTCCAGGTCCCAGGCCATGGTGCCGACGACGGTGCGGCGGGTGCCGCGCACCTGGACCGTGCCGCGGACCAGCAGCAGCCCGCTGTGGAAGACGGTGTACGCGCAGGCGGGATGGGAGTCTTCGAAGAAGGCCAGGTCGACCAGGCCGGAGCCGTCCTCCAGGGTGACGAAGATGACGCGCTTGCCGCTGGCGATCGGCGGGGTCTGCGTCGAAGCCCGTACCCCGGCGACGAGAACCTGCCCGCCTGGACGGGCTCCGGCCAGATGCGCCGCGTCGGTGGCACCGATCTCCCGCAGCAGCCGGTGATGGTGCTCCATCAGATGCCTGGAGACGTCGATGCCGAGCGTGTTCAGCTCCGCGCTGAGGGCTTCGCGTCCGGTCATCTCCGGCAGACCGCTCGGCTCCGCTCCGCCGACCGCCTCCACGTCGATGGGCAACTGGCCCTTGCTCGCGGACCGGGCGCGGGACTGCCGGTGGAGTTCGGCGATCTGCAGCAGCAGATCCCGCCGCGTGAGGCGCCCGTCGTGCAGGGAGTCCAGGGCGCCGATCTCCGCGAGGCGTTCGGCGACCGGCCTGCTGGGCCGGGCCCGCTGCCAGAAGTCCGACAGCGATCCGTACGGCTGGGCCTCCTCGATCCGCGCGCACTCCTCCTCGCTGATACCGCGCACCGCGGACAGCGCGAGCCGCACGCCCCACTGCTCCCCGTCGGCCCGCTCCACGGTGTGCTTCGTCCTGGAGTGGTTGACGTCGACGGGCAGGACCGGGACGCCGCGTCGGCGGGCGTCGGCGACGATGACGCGCTTGGGCCACATACCGGGGTCGTGTTCGAGGAGGCCGGCCAGCAGGAACGCCGGATAGTGCGCCTTGAGCCAGGCGCTCTGCAGGGCGGGTACGGCGAAGGCGACCGCGTGCGCCCGGCAGAAGCCGTAGGCACCGAAGGCCTCGACGGTCTTCCACACCTCGTCCCGGACCGCAGGGCTGTAACCGCGGGCGGCCGCCCGGCGGTGGAACCAGTCCTTGATTCTGGGCAGTCGCGTCTTGTCACCGAGAGCCCGCCGGGCGACCTCGGCCAGAGCGCGATCGCAGCCGGTCAGCACCGACAGCGTCTCAATGATCTGCTCGTGCCAGATGGTCACGCCGTAGGTGTCGGCGAGCACGGGTTCGAGGTCCGGGTGGGCGTAGGCCGGTGCACCGCCATGACGTGCGGCGATGTACCGCTCGGGCATCCCCCCGGCAACCGGTCCGGGGCGGAAGAGACTGATGTCGGCGATGACGTCCTGCGGGTCACGGGGCTGCAAGCGCGAGAGCAGATCCTGCTGGCCGGGCGATTCGAGCTGGAACAGCCCTATGGTCTGGCTCTCCTGAATGAGTTTGAACGCGAAGACGTCGTCGAGCGGCACCTGCCGTGGATCGTCCAGATCGATACGCTTGCCGGTCGCCCGTTCGATATCGGCGACGGCGTGGGCCATCGCGGACTGCATCCGCACGCCCAGAACGTCCAGTTTGATGTTGCCCAGCGCCTCGATCTCCTCCTTGGCCGCCATCGCCATCGGATAGTTGCCCTGGGGGGTGGGCTGCACGGGCAGCCGGTCCAGGAGCGTCGCGTCGCTGATGATCACCCCGCAGGGGTGCATGGCCATGCCGTGAACCAGGGAGTCGAGACCCTCGGCGAGCTCCCACAACGGCCCGTACCGCTTCGCTTCGGCCGCCAGTTGACGCAGTTCGGGCAGTTCGGCGAGTGCGCTGGTGATGTCCGACGCCCGCAGGTGCGGGAAGCTCTTGGCGATCCGGTCGACGTCCGCCGGTGCGATCCCCAGCGCGAGGCCGGTGTCCCTCAGCGCCCGGCGGGCCCGGTAGGTCTCGGGCATCGCAGTGACCGCCACCCGCTCGGTGCCGAACCGGGCGAAGATCGCGTCGTAGCATTCCAGCCTTCTGGCGGACTCCACGTCGATGTCGATGTCGGGCAGCGACGCCCGTCGCACGCTCAGGAAGCGTTCGAACAGCAGGTGGTGATCGAGCGGATTGGCCGCGGCGATGCCCAGCGCGTGGCAGACCATCGAACCGGCGCCCGAGCCTCGGGCAGCGACCCGGATGCCCAGTTCCCGGATGTCGGCCACGACCTGACCGACGGCGAGGAAGTACGAGTCGTAGTTCAGCTCGGAGATCACGCCGAGCTCTTCGTCCAGCCGGTCGAGCGCCGCCCGGTCATGGTCCAGGCCGCGCCGGACCATGCCGGCCTCGCACTGGCGACGCAGAAACTGTGCCGCGCCGCCCGTTCCCGGCTCGACTCCGAGCACTGCCGGTTCCGGGAAGTGCGGTGTGCCCAGCCCCAGGTCTGCCTTGGGATCGACGGAGCACTCGGCCGCCGTGGCAGCGGTGTCCGCCAGCAAACGGTCTGCCCGCCGGGCGTCCGCTCCGGCACACTCGGCGATCAACTGCGCGATGCGTGCCATCGCTCCTTCGTCCTTGAGCCAGCGCTGCCCGCTGTCCAGGCGGCGCCGGTCGATGGGGCGCAGCAGCCGCGCGGCATCAAGGACGTCGGCGAGCCGGTGCTGTTCCGGGTCGGCATAGCGGACGGCATTGGAGAGCACGACGGTGGTGTCGGTACGGTCCCCCAGCGCCAGGGTGCGGGCGGCCAGCCGGAGCGATCCCGGGCCCGTACCGGCTCGCCTGTGCAGGACAGCCTCCAGCCGTACGCCACTGCCGAAGATCTCCCGCCACGGCACCAGCAGCTTCGCCGCGACGTCCTCCCGGCCTGCCGTCAGTGCCCGTACCGGCTCCGAGAGCGGTCCGAGCAGCACGATCAGGCCGGGACCGCCGTACTCGCGCAGCGCCTCCCACGGCACCACCACCGGGGCCGCGCCGCCTGCCGTGCCCGCGTGCGCTGCCGACGTGATGCGGCACAGCCGTGCCCATCCCGTCCGGTTCTGCGCGAGCAGCACCACGCGCAGGGGCGGCTCGACGACGTGGGCGCCACCGCGCGCCGGGGTGCGGCGGCGCTGCACCGGAGGAGGGGGTGCGATGGCCTCCACAGCCAGATCGATGCCGAAGATCGGCCGGATCCCGGCTCCGGCGCAGGCCTTCGCGAACCGTACGGCACCGGTGACCGTGTCCCGGTCGGTGAGCGCGAGCGCCGTCGTGCCGCGCTCAGCCGCTCGCCGGACGAGGTGTTCGGGATGGGCGGCACCGTAGCGGGCGGAGTATCCGGACGCGACGTGCAGATGGGCGTAACCCGCCATGCCGCACCTCCATCACTTCACCCCATTTGAGCCTTTCACCCGATACATTCATCGTACGCTCGTTCGATTACTCTAACCCCCATCAACTTCGGACGATGATGCGGTTCGAACGTGTGACCTATTCCGTGGCATTCCACACAGCGACTCACCACAACTCCGCCGGGACTCACCGTCACCACGAAGGAACTCTTCGCACGCAAGGGGCCGGCAGGAAACCCAGCAGCGCGCTGCGCAGCGACGCGCGCCAGGCACGGGTCATCCGGCGGGCGGGCCGGGCAGCCATTCGGCCCAGCCCCACCTGCGCAGACAGGGGACACTCCGGACCATGGGCGCATGACTTTCGCCGACGAGGTGAAGAAGGCCGTCACTCCACGGGCCGCACTGCTCGTCATCGGCGTGCTCGCGCTGCAACTGCTGTTCATCGCGTCCTACATCGGGGCACTGCACGCCCCGAAGCCGACGGACGTCCCCTTCGGGGTGGTCGCACCCCGGCAGATGTCCGCGCGACTCGTCACCGAGCTGAAAAACCTCCCCGGCGGCCCGCTGGACCCGCGCGCGATCACCGACGCGGCCACGGCCCGCGAGCAGATCCTGAACCGCGACATCGACGGGGCCCTGATCGTCAACCCGGCCGGCTCGACCGATACCGTCCTGGTCGCCTCCGGCGGCGGAACAGCGCTGGCAAGCTCACTGACCTCGATCATGAAGAAGGTCGGTCTGACCCAACAGCGCACGGTCAGATCCATCGACGTGGCACCGGCTTCCGACCAGGACTTCGACGGGCTCTCGTCCTTCTATCTGGTCGTCGGCTGGTGCGTTGGCGGCTATCTCTGTGCCTCGATCCTCGCGATCAGCGCGGGCTCCCGGCCGGCCAACCTCGAACGGGCACTGATCCGGACCGGCGCCATGGCGCTGTACTCGATCGCGGGCGGGATCGGCGGCGCGATCATCGTCGGACCGATCCTCGGCGCCCTGCCCGGAAGCTTCTGGGCCCTGTCCGGGCTGGGCGCCCTGGTCGTCTTCGCGGTCGGCATGATCACACTCGCCCTGCAGGCGCTCACCGGCATCATCGGCATCGGCCTGGCCGTCCTGATCATCGTGATCGCGGGCAACCCGAGCGCGGGCGGCGCCTTCCCGCTGCCGATGCTGCCGGACTTCTGGCGGGCGATCGGCCCCGCGCTGCCACCGGGTGCGGGGACCTGGGTGGCGCGCTCGATCGCGTACTTCAAGGGCAACGCGGTGGCCGGACCACTGCTGGTGCTGTCCGCGTGGGCGGTCATCGGCACAGCGCTCACCCTGCTGCTCGCCCTGCGCCGCAGGCAGGACGATGCGGACGCGACGCGCACGGAGACGGTCCCCGGCAACTCGGCACCTCCTTCATCCCCATCTCGCCGCCCCGGTTGAGCGCCTGCCTCACTCCCCGGCCAATTCCTCCGTCCGGGCCGACACCCCTTCGGTCAGGGCGATTTCGACGTCCTCGCCCTCCCAGCCCTGCTGGGTGCGCCACAGGACCTGGATGCCGAAGACGTCGTGGACGGTGGCCGCCGACCAGTCCTCGGCCGGAGGGCCGGCCAGAACGAGGCAAAGGCGGTCGGCAGGCTTGGGCAGCGTGTGGTTGATCTCGATGAGGCGGACCGCTCCCGCGCGGAGGTCGGCGTACGTGGCAAGACCGGCACCGAGCACTTCGTACAGTAGGTGACCGTCCTCCGTCACGCACTCGACGTCGGCGACCGAGGAGTCGGACTTCGGCTGCCGGAGCCGCCGAGGCGATGTCGTCGAAGTAGTCCTCGACTTCACAAGACGTTCCGGCACTTCTCGGACATCCAGTAAGCGCCGGACGACAACTCGTCCGGATATCACTTACACAACCACTGCCGGTGCAGCGAAGCGCCTGCACACGGCACTGTCACTGACATGCCATACGATGCGCGCACCTGTTCACACCTCTTCCGCTTGAGGATGCTTACGTCATGTCTCTCGGTGTCACGTCCCGGTCCCTGCGCGGTATATCCGCTGTCGTAGCCCTGATCTCGATCGGAGCAGTGGGATGCTCCGAAGCCCTCGACAGCGCAAAGGCCGGTGCCGAGAAAGCGGTTCGCCAGCGATCGGTCTTCTCGCTCTCGACCGGCGACTGCTACAACCCGAACAGCGGGGCACCCGAGGGCGAGGAGTTCAGCGTCGAGGTCGTGCCGTGCAAGGAACCGCACGAGGGCCAGGTCATCGGCGACTTCAAGATCGACGGGCAGTCGGCGTACCCCGGTGAGGACAAAACCACACAGATCGCCGACGAACGGTGCCCGGCCGAGGCTCAGAAGTTCACCCCCGACGCCTGGGCCCTGCCCAAGGGCGTCGACGTCTACCACTACTCCCCCACCAAGGAGAGCTGGGCGACCGGCGATCGGGCCGTGAGCTGCACGTACACCAAGGCAGCGGGCAAGTTCTCTGGTTCGTTGAAGAGCAAGTCCCTGAACGCCGACCAGCTCGCGTACCTGAAGGGCTCGAACGCCGTCTACGAGGCCCTGTGGACGAACCAGCCCGAAGCAGATCAGGTCGAGGACGACTTGGCCGGCTACAAGAAGCAGGCCAAAGCCGTTGCCGCCGCGCTCAGCACTCATCTCACGGCGCTGAAGAGCATTCAGCAGCCGGAGACCGTCAAGCTCCGCGCACGGCTGGAGGAGACCGCCGGTGCGTGGGAGAAGGCCGCTTCGGCCGGTGACACGGACGCCTTCTACCTCGCCTACGACCAGGCCTTCGCCGGCATCAACCCGGGCAAGACGGTCGCCGCCCGCAAGGAGCTGAAGCTCGCCACCACCGTCCCGGCCGACGAAGCCGAGGTCTGGGCCGACTGACCCGGTCGGATCACGCCGTCCGGCCGGAGCCGCTGCCGGACGGCGGGGCCCCGAGGCGGCCGAGCGCTTCCGTAGTCAACTGCGGAAGCACTGACCGAGGCTGAGTCAGCGGTGAGCACGGGCCAAGTCGGGGCTGCGGCCGTCGGTTCCCGACTCGGCTCTTCGCCGAGCACGGCGAGGAGATCTCTGCGAGGTGCTGGGCTGGTCCCGTTCCCGGGTTCGCTCCAAGTATCCGTGGGCCTCAAGTTCGCGCAGAGCCGCGGCGATACGGACCTCGCTCCCCCGGGAAGCGGTCGGCAAGCAACCTGATGCCGATCTTGGCTCCGGCGAGCAGCGACTGGATGTGCGCGTCAAGCCCGATCGCGGTGAGGGAGAGCTCGCGATGCTGATGCGTTCTCAGTCGGCGAGATGAGCTGATCGCCCACTACGCGCTGCCATGGAGGGTTTGTCCGGTTCACCAACGAGAGATGCGACCCTTGATGATCAAGGTTGTCGAAGCCTTTGATCACGAACAGGGCTCGCGTTCGCGTGCCCTGCGCGGTCACGCAGCTCATCGACGTCCCACTTCGCCCGGTCCAGCAGGTGCTGCTGCCCGCCGGGGCGCCCCCAGCCGGCGTACTCGGCCAGTTGCCGGCCGGGCACGTGGACGCCCCTCCAGCCGCGGTCTGGCGCAGAAGGCCCAACCCAGTGGCAAGATCGCCCCGTTGACGCCTTTTGGCGCCGCATGCTTGCATCCCGTCATGCCGCCGCTGGAGCCTCTGACGCGCCGCCGCGCTGTGGACCGCGGCCGCCTTCGCGGCGCGCCGCCCTGTGCGCCGGCTCGCGCTGTCCTCTCCCATGTCGGCCTGTCGTCTCAACGATGAGGAACTGTCATGCCTTCACCCGTCTCCGCCGCCCGCCACGACGAATCCGCGTACGACCGCCACAGGCTGAGCCAGTGGCTCTCCGGGGACGCCAGGGCGGACGGGGTCACCCGCCGCCGGCTGCTGACCCTGCTCGCCGCGACCGCCGCCGGGGCCGCGCTCCCCGTGCCGCACCTCGCCCACGCCGCCGATCCCACGATTGTCAAGCCGCTGCCGCCGGAGTGGTTCATCCGGCGCGACACCAACGCCGAGACCCGCTGGGAAGCGCTGCGCGGAACCGGCCACCGCACCCCCAACGAACTGTTCTTCGTACGCAACCACACCGCCACCCCTGTCCTGGATGCCGCCGACTGGCGGCTGAGGCTGTGGGGCAGCGGGTTACGCGGCTCGCCCGGTGAGGACAGGCCGGTGGAGTTCGGGTACGACGATCTGCGCGCCCTGCCCGCCGTGACCCGTACAGCGTTCGTCGAGTGCGCCGGAAACGGCCGCAGCTACTTCAGGACGCAGCAGGGCGAGACGGTCACCGGCACTCCGTGGACGCTGGGGGCGATCGGCGTCGCGCACTGGCGCGGGGTGCGCCTGGCCGACGTCCTGCGCAAGGCCGGGCTGTCCTCGTACGCCGTGGATGTGCAGCCGCGCGGTCTGGACGCCGAGTTCTTCAGCGGCGGCGAGAACCTCGGGCGGGTACGCCGTCCGCTGCCGCTGGCCAAGGCGCTGGACGATGTGCTGCTGGCGTACGAGATGAACGGCGAGTCGCTTCCGTACGACCACGGGTATCCGGTGCGGGTGCTGGTGCCGGGGTGGGTGGGGATCTCGTCGATCAAGTGGGTCGGCGACATCGAGGTGTCCACGCAGCCGCTCTACTCGCCCTGGAACACCATCTTCTACCGTCTGTTCGGCTCCGCATACCCGGAGGAGGGCAGCGCGCCGCTGACCCGGCAGGTGGTCAGGAGCGCCTTCGAGCTCGCGAGCGGGGCGAGGTTCGCCAGGGGGAAGGGGCAGGTGCTGCACGGCCGGTCCTGGTCGGGCGCGGGGGCCATCGCGCGGGTCGATGTCAGCACTGACGGCGGGGCGAGCTGGCGGCCCGCCCGCCTCCACGACCGGCCCCGTGCCGGCACCTGGACCCGCTGGTCCCTGACCTGGAAGCCCGACACGGCCGGCGACACTCACCTCCTGGCCCGCGCCACCGACACGGCCGGCCGCACCCAGCCGGACACCGCCGTGGCCAACACGCAGGGCTTTCTGTTCGACGCAGTGGTGCGTCACCCGGTAACCGTGATCTGACCACCATCACCGCGGGCAGTTCACTCCCGGCCGGGCGTAGGCCTGCGGCCGGTACGCGGCCGGCTGGTGGTGGTCCCGGGGCGACGACCAGCACCAGCGAGGTCTGCTCCTCTGCCAGGCCCTCGGTGCCGACGTCCCCAGCCGTCAGGTGCATCTTCCAGTACTTCCCCGAGGAGACCGACTGAACGGCGGGAACTGTGGAGATGTCATCCAGGAAGACGGACGCGGTGGCAGCCTATGCCTCGCCCCACGTGGCCCCAGCGGTTCGCGTAGCGTCAATGAGCAGTAGGCCGCGGCCAGAAGTGGCACCGGTGGGGGTGGGGGGACGGGTTCGGCAGAATTCGGTCGGGGCGGGTGTCCGTCACCTCGATACGCAGGGCATGGGACAGGAGCAGCAGCGTCAGCCGGAAGTCACGGCCGGGTAGGTGGCCGTGGGTGATCGCGTTGGAGGCCAGCTCGGCCGTGACCAGGGCGACGGTCCGGGCCGAGTCGGAGTCGTACGGGATGTCGCACCAATCGGTGAGCTGCTGCACGGCGAGAGTGCGGGCCAGTCGGGCGCCTCGTCTTGTGCTGCTGAGGCGGAGGCTGAACTCTGGCACGGTCGGGCGGGGTTCGGGAGTGATTGCCTGGTGCTTCACCGTGCCATCGTGGGTGGGTGCATGTGGTGCTGACCAGGTGTGATGACTGTACGCGGTGGTGGTCGTACGAGGTTGGGTATGGGTGCCGGCCTTGGTTGTACGGGGCTTGTACGGGCGTTGTACGGGTCCGGAGCCGTGTCCCGGAAATGCGCCTTCCTGTTGAACCAGGTCCAGTCGCAGTGGGGTGGCCGGAAGGGCGTGAGTGCAGTGCGGGATACGCGGAACGGGCGCGCGGTGAAGGTGAAGCCGAAAGAGGAGAACGATCTGCCGGGCGTATGGGTCGCGTACGGCAGACTCCTCCAGCACCTGCGTTTGCGGGCGAAGTTGACCCAGCAGGCATTGGCTGAGGCCATCGGCTACTCGCTGGAGCAGGTTGCGTCGGTCGAGCAGGGACGACGGCCGGCGAAGTCCACGTTCACCGAGGCGGCGGAACGCGTGCTGGGTGCGGGGGGCGTGCTGGAGGTGTTGCAGGACGACGTGGACCGGGCGAAGCTGCCGCAGTTCTTCCGCCACTTCGCCCTCATCGAGGCGGAGGTGGTGAGCCGCTTCTCGTACGATCCGCTGCTGATGCCGGGGCTGTTGCAGACGGAGGCGTACGCGCGGGCGGTGTTCGCCGGGCACTGCCCGCCGTTCAGCGAGGAGGTCGTCGACCAGCACACGGAGGGGCGGCTGGGCAGGCAGAAGTTGCTTACGCGGGTACCGCTGGCGGAGCTGTCGCTCATCGTGAGCGAGGAGGCGTTGCGTGATCCTGTGGACGGGCCAGAAGTCATGCGGGAACAGTGGCAACGGCTGCTGGAAGTGGGCGCGATGAGAAACGTGGAGATCCAGGTCATGCCCGCCGGGCAAGGGTTCCACCCGGGAAAGAACGGGCCGTTCGTGGTCGCGGAATCCAGTGAACTGCGGCACCTCGGGTACTTCGAGTCACAGGGCGTCGGGTGTGTGGTTCACAATCCCGCCGACGTCAGCGCCTTCGGCCTGCGATATGGCAAGCTGCGATCGCAGGCCCTGAATGTCGAGGAGTCTGCGCGGCTCATCGAACGGCTGATGGGAGAGACATGAGCGTGGAGCAGGTAACCGAGAACGTGGACGAGCTGCGCTGGTTCAAGAGCAGCTACAGCGGATCGGACGGCGGCGACTGCGTGGAGGTGGCTGCCGGTAACGAGGCCGTGTACGTACGCGACTCGAAGGTGGCGGGCGACGGTCCCGTGCTGCGGGTCGGGCGGCGCGAGTGGTCGGCATTCGTGGCGCTCATGGCGGGATAGCGCCGAGCCGGACTCCTGAACGGAACAACGGGCTCGCTGCCGGCGGTCTCGCAGCTGCCCGCGGCGGGTCGTCGGCGTCGGCCCGGGCGCACAACTGACGGACCCGCCGGACGGGCCGACTCAGACCGACCGGCAAGGGGGGCGGCGTCACCGCCGAGGTTGTCGCCGAGGGCGGTGGCGAGCCTTCCGGCCGCGTTCGCCATCAGCGTCCGTACGGTGCACTGCGGTACGTCGTCAATGGCGTTCGCATTCTGGAATGTGATTCCCGCTGCGTCCAGGGCGACAACGGCCGAACCGGCCATCACCGCGCACTTCCTGGATATGCGCCGATGCTTCAACGCCGACCTCCTGCGGGGCCGCGCACAGGCAAGTGAAGTGCCTGAGTGCGGAGGATGGAGCCAGCCACTATTCCGACCGGGCAGACAGCACACAAGGTCGACTTCAGGATGCACACACGAGCGCACCGTTTCGTCCTCACCCCTGCACACCTGCCTGGAACCGCATCGCGCCGGTTCCGCCTGCGAACACACCGTGCGACCGGGCGTCCGGCAATGGACCAGGGCTGGGCCTGTCCGGTATTCACTGTTGATTTACCTCAATTGCCATTCCCTCCAGGGACTTTGATGGGTCATCATCGAATTGGTGGAGAAAGTCGGGCACTCGGTGCCCGCACGGAGTGGAGGAGGCGCGGAATGCGCAATCGGGTGCGCGCAAGGGACGGGCGGCATCTGATGGTGGAGCGTCTGGGCGACCCGCGGGGGAGACCGGTCTTCCTGCTCCACGGAATGCCCGGCAGTCGGCTCGGTCCGGCGCCACGCGGCATGGTGCTGTACCAGCGCAAGACACAGCTCATCACCTATGACCGGCCGGGCTACGGCGACTCCGACCGGCTGGCGGGCCGCTGCGTGGCGGACGTCGTGGAGGATGTGCGGGCCATCGCGGACTCGCTCGGGCTGGAACGGTTCGCCGTGGTGGGCCGCTCCGGCGGCGCCCCGCATGCCCTGGCCTGCGCCGCACTGATGCCGGACCGGGTCACCCGTACCGCCGCTCTGGTCGGGCTCGCCCCCTGGGGCGCGGACGGACTGGACTGGTTCGACGGGATGGCCGCCTCCAATGTGCTGGCGTACACCACGGCGGTGGCCGACCCGGACGGGCTCGCGGAGTCTTTCATCTCCCGGTCGGCAGTGATCAGGCAGGATCCGGTCAAGCTCCTCGACGATCTCCGCCGGGAGCTGACCGACTCCGACCGGGTCGTCGTCAACGACGCCGGAATCCGTTCCATGCTGCTGCGCAACTACAGTGAGGGGCTGCGCACTTCGGCGTACGGGTGGATCGACGACGCGATCGCGCTCTGCACCCCATGGGGCTTCGACCCGGCGGACATCACCGGACCCGTGATGCTGTGGCACGGCGAGAAGGACGTCTTCTCACCGGTCGGGCACTCCCGCTGGCTGGCCGGGCAGATCCCGGGCGCCACCGCAGTGCTGGAGCCGGCGGCGGCGCACTTCGATGCGTTTTCCGTGCTCCCTGGCATCCTCAACTGGCTGCTGGAGGAGCAGGCCACCGCCGCCCCCTCGAAGGGCTGACCCAGGCCGGGCCCGCCATCGGCGGGCCCGGTCGGCTCAGATCGTGATCGGTTCCAGTTCGCGCTGGAACCGGCTGTCCTCCCGGGCGATCCGGGTCAGCGGATGCTCGTCGCCGAGCTGTCGGGTCAGCTCTTCGACCACTTCCGCCCGCACCTGCAACGCCTCGTCCTTGCGCCCCATCGCATCGAGCGTGACAGCCATGTTCGACGTCATGGCCAACGTCTCCGGATGGTGCGCCCCGATGGCCTCCCGAAGCTGCGCGGACACCTGCCGCTCCGTCGACAGCACGATGTCGAGGTCGCCGAGGCCCACGGTTGCGTTGGCCAGGTTCATGACGCAGAACAGGGTGTGCGGATGCTCGCGTCCGAACACCTCGCGCATCGAGGCGACCACCCGTTTCAGCAGTTTCTCCGCCTCCTCCGCCGCACCGGCCCCCGAGAGATAGACGCCGAGGTTGTTCTGGGCGGCCAGGGTGTACGGGTGTTTCTCCCCCGGGACCTTCATGTACTCGTCGACGACCTCCTGTGCGGTGTCCCTCGCCTCGACCGCCTCACCGGCCGCGAACAGGTCGGCCGCCATGTTGAGATCACAGGCCAGCGACTCGGGGTTGGCCGAGGTGTACTTGGCCCGGTACCTGGCACGGGTGGCCACCGTCAGTCTGCGGGCGTCCTCCAGCCGGCCCGCCCTGCGCAGCGAGACCGCGAGGCTCTTCGCCGCACTCAGCGTGCCGGGGAAGGTTGGCCCGAGGTGTGACTTGTAGCTGTCGTAGGTGCGGCTGAGCAGACCGACGGAGTCCTCGTACCGTCCCACGTCCCGCAGATCGCGGGCCAGGTTCATGGCGGACGACAGGCTGTACGGGTGGTTCGCGCCGAGCACCTCGGTGCGCCGGTCGTAGACGTCCTGATCGATCTCCCTGGCCCTGGCGTACTGCCCGACGAGGCGCAGGTTCAGAGCCAGGTTGTTGGCCGCCGCAAGGGTCCTGGGGTGTGAGTCGTGGAAGATCTGGCTGAACCCTTCGGTGGCTTCGGTCGCCAGCTCGATCGCCCGGGTGTAGTCGCCGAGGGTGCCGAGGTCCGTCGCGAGGCTACTGGTGGTCATGTACGTGTGCGGGTGCTCCGAACCCAGTACCTCCCGCTGCCGGGCGAGGGTGATCTCGTCGAGTTCCTTCGCCTCCACATAACGACCGCGCGAGCGGTAGATGTTGGAGAGGTGGAAGCAGAGGTAGAGGTACTGGAGATCCCGCTCGCCGAGCATCTCCTCCCATGTCTCGCGCAATTCGGCGCCGAGGGTGCCGGCCGTTCTGAAGTCACCACGCTTCCACAGGTAGCGCACCCGGTCGATCAGGAGCCTGCGGGTCTCGGGTTCCCTGCAGTTGCGCGCGTCGGACGGGCCGAGGTGCGGCCATATGGTCGCGAACCGCGGCCAGGTCGCCGGGTTGTCGATCGGCTCGTCGTCATCGGGCCGGGCACCCGCCAGAATGCGGTGGACGACATGCCGGGCGTCACGCTGCTCCTCCTCGCTGAGCTGTGCCCGGATGACGGCCTGGACGAGGCGGTGCACCTGGATGGAGTTGGAGACCTGGTCGACCTTGGCGAGGGCGAACCGGCCGATCTCCCGGATGACCCGGCCGAGCACCAGCTTCTCCTGGAGCGAGGGGTCGTACGGCTTCAGCGCCTCGATCATCTCCTTGCTGTACAGGAGGTTGGCGTTGATCGGCTCGGGGGCGAAGAAGGCGCAGAGCTGCAGCAGCCGCACGGCGGCGGGCGAGCGCTCCTTGAGGCGCTGGATGGAGATGTTCCAGGTGGCGGCGACGGGTTCCGGGTAGCCCGCGGGCTGGTTGAGGGCCAGGACCTGAGGGGCCTGCTGGGCGAGCTGTTCCAGATAGGCGTCGATGGGCGTGGCGGTCTCCGCGATCCAGGCCGCCGCCTGTTCCACCGCGAGCGGCAGGTCACCGACAGCGGTGGCCACCTGTGCGGCGTCCTCGACGCTCAGCCCCGGGGCGCGGCGCTGGAGGTGCTCGATGGACTCCTCCCGCAGGAAGACGTCGACGGGCAGCGCGTCGCCGTGCTGGGACCAGGTCTGGTTCCTGGAGGTGACCAGGATGTGACCGGAGCCGCCCTGCGGGAAGTAGCGCCGGAGCCGTTCGGGGTCGTCGGCATTGTCGAAGACCAGCAGCCAGCGATCCGACGGAACTCCGCGACGCAGCAGGTCGATGGCCTCCTGTGAGGCCGCGGCCATGTCGTCGCCGCCCTGGGCGCCGAGCCGGACGCCGAGTTCGGCGAGGCTGGCCACCACGTCGTCGGTCTGCTCGGACGATATCCACCACACCAGGTCGTAGTCGGCCATGAAGCGGTGCACGTACTCGAGAGCGACCTGGGTCTTGCCGACGCCGCCGAGCCCGTACAGGGTCTGCGGCTGGGGAAGCACGACGGCCATGCCGCCGCCGAGCTGGTCACGCATCCGTTCCAGGACCAGGGAGCGCCCGGTGAAGCCGGGGTTGCGGGGTGGTGCGTTCCAGATCTTCGGCACGGTGCCGGGGAAGCGGGGCCCGGGCGCGACCCCGTCGACGAGCTGCACCGGGCGGTCCAGGGCACGCATCAGCGCCGCGGTGGCGTGTACCTCGTCGAGCCGGAAGAGGTCGACGGGGTTGCGGTCGATGTAGGGCGCGGAGAGGCGTACGTCCCCGACCCTGACAGGCAGCAGCTGACGCCTGCCGCCGCCCGGGTCCTCGGCGACTGCCCTTTCCCACAGGCTCACGGCCCGCTGGGACTTGAGATAGGCGCTGGAGAGCAGGACGACGGTACGGGCGGCGGTCTCGGCCGCGAGTTGCGCCGGGTCGGCCTCGCCGGGCTCGGCGGAGACATCGCGCGGGACGACGCGGAATCCGGCCCGGGTGAGGACCGATTCGATCCAGTCGGCCCACATCCGGTTCTCCGCCACATAGTTGAGGAAGAGATCGGCGGGCAGCGCGGGCCTGCGCCGGGTGAAGGCGTCGCGGATGCGGAGCCGTACCTCTTCCCCCACGGGGGGCATCGAGGTGATCTGCCGGTCGGTGATGACGGCGGTGAGCCGCTCGAATGCGGAGAGCAGCGAGTTGGTCAGACCTGCCTCGTCGCCGAAGGTGGCCAGCGTCTCCTCGTACGCGTAGTAGGGGCGGTACGGAATCTCCACCGCTCCCCAGTAGGCGGTGAGTTCGTCACCGGACAGGTCCCGGGGCAGCCGGTCGAACTTCAGCCGGGCCAGGGCGCGGCCCGCGTCGGCCTTCTCCTTCTCGCCCTCGTCGATGCGCATCGGGACGGGGAAGATCGAGATGGGGCGGCCGGTGTAGCGCTCGGAGATCTGCCGGGCGACGGATGCCGCGCCGTCGATGGACTGGTCGCTGAGGGTGAAGCAGTCGACGAGCAGGTCCGGAAGGTGGACGGTGCAGATGTCGGCGATGTCGCTGAGACCGGTCCGGCTGTCGATGAGGACGTAGTCGTAGTTGGCCTTCATGTCGTCGCGCAGGGCGTCGAAGAAGTGCCCGCCACCGAGCCGGTCGTAGAAGTTGTCCCAGTCGAAGGTGGAGACGGTCGCGGAGTATTCGCGGTTCTGACGCCCGGCGGAAACGAAGTCGAGGGTGCCCCCCTGCGGGAACTCCCAGCCGAGCGTCTCCGGGGCGAGTGAGACGGCGTGCGGCTGGATGCGGGCGTAGTCGCGGTGCCAGTCGTCGGCGCGCGGGACCGGGCTGGTGGCGGCCCAGGCGTACTCGGTGATCAGATCGATGACGCCGGTGGTGGCGCCGAGTGTCGACGGGTCGAGGAAGGGATGGAAGAACCGGTGGAGTCCGGGCGCCTCCAGGTCCCAGTCGACGGCCAGTACCCGTTTGCCGTTGGCAGCCAGGATCCAGGCGGTGTTGGCCAGGGCCATCGTGCGCCCGGTACCGCCTTTGTACGAGTAGAAAGTGACGATGCGTCCGTCACGCCCGGCCGTCATACGTCCTCCGCATCCGTCGCAGGGTCGTGCATGTCCGGTATGAACTGTGTGTTGCCCATGGGCCCCATCAGTCGTGTTCGTTCAGTGTGACCGCCGCCCGTCGCCGGCGGATAGACCGCCGCGTGGCGCAGATACTGCTGGGCCGCCGCCTCCACCACCTGGGGCAGCACCTGTCCGAAGGCATCCATGCTGGGCACTCCCCTTGCCGCGGCGCGGCAATATGCGCGCCCCTGTCGAATCTTGGACGGCATGGTCTGTTCGAGCTTCTCGGTCAGCTCCGCCTCGACGGCTCTGCTCTGGGGGTCCTCGCGGTTCCAGGGCACCACCATGGTCACCCACGGGCGGTTCTCGGCGTCGAAGGCCGCGAGCCTGCGACGTCGGTCCTCGTCCATCAGCGCCCAGCGGTCGACGACCAGGATTTCCGGTCTGTTCGGTGGCCCCTTGCTCTCCGCGTGGCCGGATTCCTCGTCGAAGGAGGTAATGGTGGCTTGGTAGTTGAGGGAGCGCACCAGGTCCTCGGCGACATAGGCCAGGGGCCGCGCGGAGGCCGGGTGGTAGGGGTTCCAGTCGTGCGGGTTGTCGCCGTAGTAGTCGGCGTTGCGTCCCTCGGGCAGGTCGTGCCGGGTGGGAGCCGCGATGGTCACCTTCATCGGGCGGGGCGCACCGGCACCGCTGCTCTGCGAGCCGAAGGCGCTGGGGGCCAGCCGGTAGTCGACGGGGCGACCCACTTCGATCCGGGCGGTGGCCGCGACGCTGACGATGCGTTTGGCGAGTTCGTAGACAGCCCGTTCGTACTCCTGGGCGAAGAGTCTGAGTTTGATCAGTCCGTAGAGCCCGTCACTGACGTAACGGTCCCCGAAATCACGGTGATTGAACTGCAGTCGCTCCGCCGGCCCGGGCAGCTGGTTCGGTGGAACCGGCACCCAGAGCGCGGGCACGATCGCTTCGGCGGGCTGATTGCTGCGGGCCCGGTGGGCGATGGCGCGCTGTTCGAAAGCGTGCCACTCCTTTCCGCACATCTCGCTGGCGAAGTAGCGCGGCGAGAAGAGCGGAACGAACACCCGGCAGGTGGCCAGCACGCTGCCGAGCCGTTCCGACCACCCCTCGCCGGACCGTATCTCCCGGTCCATGAACCCGGCGGAGGCACCCGCCGGGAGGTCGGTCATGGCCATCACATGGCCGCAGAGATCCTGAAACAGCCGCTCGACCCACATATCCGGGTCCGTTCCACCGCCGTACCCCGGTGTATGCGCATAGCTCAAGAAGAAGTACGGCCGATGGTCCGCCGCTCGCGGTTGCGTTGATGCGTGCACACGACCCCCGTCCTGTGTGAGCACTCGCATCCGAGGAGTGTAGGAAGAATGCGAGCGAATTCATCATTCCGGAGCGGACTTGCTCCACCCCCATGGCGTTCGGTCATTCAACGCTGCTTTTCAGTCATCCATCCTCACGCCCGGTCAATCAGATTCTTGATCAAAAGCAGTCTTGCAACTGTTCTTCCCGGATGTCCCGTGTGTACCGCTGATCTCCTTCCGGACTGCGGTCAGCAGCTGCTTTCCGTCGATGGTCAGTTCGGCCGCCGCTTCGAGCGTGTCGAGTGCCTGCGGCACCCCGTCCAGGAACCGGGGGTCGAAGAGACCCAGCCCCACCCGCTCATAGGTCATGGACAGCAGGCGGGAGAAGGGAACGGACTTTTCCTGCCAGGGCGTCCGATGGTCCCAGGCTCCGTCCGATGCGTACAGATCCGTGACATCCACGAGGGCCCTCAGCTTGGCCCGCCGGAATCCGCGGAGCAGGCCGAGCGCCAGTTCCTCGGTATCCGTGTACACGCCGATCCCCAACGCCCCGTAGCCGTGCCGTCCCACAGCGGGGCGTCCGGTGGTGAGCGGCGTCAGCGCGATCAGGCTGCCCGCCGCTTCGGCCGCCTGCCCCGGTACGACCGCCGTCAGCCGTTCCCAGGCCCCGGCGAGTGCCGCGCTCCACGCATCGGCCTCGGACTGCCCGAGCCGGGGAGCGACGGGCGTGTCGAAGCAGTCCCGGTACGGGTCGAGGTCGTCGAGTACGAAGCCGACCGCCCCGCCGACACCCACGTGGCGCACCGGAAGCCAGCCGGGGTCTTCCGTCGACGTCCGCACGATCCGCCGTTCGGCGGCGCGCCCGTCCCGCCGGATCAGGAATCCGTCGTCGGTGGCGCGCACGAGGGCGGTGCCGTGCTCCCCCGGCCCACCGATCCGCACCTCCCCGAGGGCGGGGAGGAAGATGCTGCCGTCCCGGTAGGCGACGGGGACATCCCGTTCGAGTCCGGCGCGTACGGCGGCGGCTGCCACGGACGACGACAGCCGCAGCGCCGCCGTCCGGTCGGCACCCGGCCGGTCGTCGTACACGGTGTCCAGCGCGTCGAGCAGCCAGGTGCGGGTGTAGGGATGGGCCAGTACACCGTCCAGGCCGCCGGCGCCCGCTTCCGTCCGGTCCAAGGCCTGCACCAGCTCCCAGGCCTCGTCCCAGCGCTCTCCGCCCCGGCCGTCGAGGTCCGCGTGGAGCCGGGCGAGCAGAGTCCGCGTCAGGTCCTGGTGCGCGGCGATCAGCTCGCGCGGCTCCGCGACCGCGGCCGACTCGGTTTCCGCGGCCGTCCGCACCTCGATGCCACGCACCAGCGCTTCTAGATCCGCGCAGTACACCGAGGGGTTGTCGAATCCGCTGTCCGAACGGTAGCGGTGCGTGTAGAGCCCCCCGCCGCACGAACGTACGACAGGGCAACGGCGACAGGTCTCGCTGACCCCGGCCAGTCCGAGCTGCCGCGCCCGGACCCCGGGGTGCGCCGCGACCTCGTCGAAGGCGTGGGTGAAGACGTCGAACCCGGTGGAGGCCGCGCCTTCATAGGCGCTCTTGAGCGAGTCCACCTGTTCCAGCTGCCCGTCGGTCTCGACGACGACGAGGTCGGTGGGGGCCAGGCCCAGGGACTCGGTGAGACTGGGTCCGCCGCTGAGGCTGGACAGGACCGAGGAGAAGAACCGCACCGGCACCGGCCTGCCCTGTTCCCTCCACCGGTCGAAGATCGCGAGGAGCCAGTCGGCATAGGCCGTGGGCGATCCGTCCGGACGCGGCGGCGGCTGGTCCCAGGTGGCGTGCGGAAGGAGGAAGTCGATGAGCGGCGGATCGAGTTCGGCCAGGGCGTCGAACACCGCGTGCGGATCGTTCCGGATGTCGACGGTGCACAGCAGGCCGAGATTGAGATGCCGGTAGCGCTCCTGACGGAGGAGTTCGACGGCTCGCAGGACCAGGGGGTGGCTGGTGCGTCCGTCGGCGAAACGGCGGTGCCGGTCGTTGGCGGCCCGGTCGCCGTCGAGCGAGATGCCGACCTTGACGCCGAACTCGTCGAAGAGGTCGAGATAGCGCGGGCTGAGCTGCAGGCCGTTGGTATGGATCCGTAGATCGAGATCGGCGATGCCGTTCAGCGCCGAGGTGAGTTCCTCGCAGACGCGGCGCAGACGCGCGGGGCCCGCCAGGAGAGGCTCCCCTCCGTGCAGGATCACTGACACGGAGGGCAGCGCATGCGTCAGGGCATGCTCGGCCAAGCGTTGAGCGGTCCAGGAAATAGCCTCATCAGAGATTGCCTTAGGGCGGGTACGCCAGCTCTGATCAGCATGTTCATAGACGTAACAGTGGTCGCAGGCAAGGTCACACCTGCTGTGCACTTTGAGCACAATTTCACGGAAGGGGACCAGGGGTCCTGTCATTCCGTCAGTCTAGCCACCTTACGGCGCGACTCAGAGAGCCGAGCTGAAGGTTGACGCCTTGGTGGAACGGCCGGTCGACGTGCTGAATACCCGATCGAGCTTCCTGGTGGCTTCGGCGCCACGGATGTCGATCTCAGCGAGCGGCACACGGCTCTTCGCATTGGCGAAGGATGAGGTGGATTCGTTGGTCTTCACGGCCGTCCTTGATGGGATTGTTCCGGACACTGAAACGCTTCCGGCTACTGCACAAATGCAGTATCCGGCGGCACGACTTTACTCCGCTGACAGCGCTTGGCAAATGCTGACGTCGCACGAAACGCAGCTGCCGCACAGCATTACGCCAGACGGCACGCGACTCGACATTCCTCCGTCGGAGTGAGGAGAGAAAGCGCAGGCAGGAGCGGATGACACGAGCCAGTTCCGGAAGGTCGGACTCTCCCCTCCGCCGGCCTGTGCGCGGGCCGGCGGGGTGCCCCTGCACCAAGGCCGGGTGATGCGCCACCCCGATTTCGGCGAAAGGTACGTGGATTTGACTTCAGGACAGATGCGCGATGCCGCGTGTTCACTTCCACTCCGTTCACCCGCCCGGCGCCATGTTCTGCCGGTTCCGTCCGCGAACGCCTCCCCTCGGCTGCCTCCGTCGAGAGGACGGGCGGGTCCTGCCGAGCCTCTCATTCGAGCGGGGCGTTGAGATCCGTCCTCGCCCCCTTCATGCAGTTCAGGACGCGCTCGTGGGTGTCACCGACGACATCGGTGACCCTGAACCGCAGGTACAGCGCCTCGACGTCACGGACGAATCGCTTCGAGAAAGCGCCCACCAGCATCGTCTCGTATCCCCCGGTGCCCGCCAGGGGGAAGCCCGCCCCGAAGCGGATGATCTGGAAGTCCTGCGCGACGACGAGCCCGGCAGCTGCCAGTTCGGTCACAGCCTCGTCGAGATCGACCCACCGCGCGCCGCCGGAGTCGACCTGCCCGGTCAGGACCAGGCGGCAGTCCCAGGACTCGATCACGGCAAGGTGCTGCCCACCGTTGAGCACACCGACGCGCCACGCGGACGCGTCCTCCCTCAGATGCCCCTTCTGCCAGGATCCGCGCCAGCCCAGGTACGGACGCACCGTGCGGGCGTACTGCGCCCTGGCCAAAACCGCGCCACCGGCAACGGCCAGCAGACTGCCCAGGGCGTCCATGTCGAGCAGGTGCAGGCGCCACGGCCATTCGGTCTGCGCCTCAGCTGCGATGTTGGACCGGATCACTTCCCAGAGAAGGATCGCGGTGAGCAGTGCGAGCAGTACGAGGGGTGTGGTGAACAGCAGTGGGCTCCGCCGGATCCTTCGTTGGGCACCGGCCGGCGACTCAACGTCGTCCTCGTTCGTTTCCCGCACGTTCGCTCCCCCGGCGAGAGGCGAGCCCCGACTCACCCGATGCGGTAACTCGCCTGCAAACAAAAGTAAGTTGACCAACCATGCCACAGCTTTTCGGATAGCACGAGAGCGACCGGATCCGGATCCGCGGAAGCAGCCCGCATCCAGGGCACCATTGCAGTGTCCGGGCGGGCGACCTTACTCTCGTGCACCCGGTCGGCCTCCGCCCACGCACGCGTGCGCCCCGGGCACCGCGCAGGGGCCTTCCAGACCTTCGGCCGGACCGGACGGGCCATCTGCCTGGCTGAACGAGCATGTCCAAAACTGCAGACGGGGTGAACATGACGGCGATTCCCGGACCGCTTCAGTCCATGGTCTTCAGGAGCGAGGACCTCCCGGCGCTCTTCCACCACACGGACGCCATCGCCATCGCACGCCAGCGGGAGGCGGTCAATACGACCCGTGGCCAGCTGATCCTGCTGGTGGCGGGTGCCGTACCGGCGGCCCTGCCCTGGCACGGCGGGATCAGTGGCTCATTTCAACTCCTTGACGCGGTCGGTGCGTTGGCCTACCTCGGGGTTCTGGTCACGACGTATGCCGCTTCCCGGCGCAAGGCAAAGTCGCATTGGCAACTGAACCGCTCCGCCGCCGAGTTCATCAAGTCGATGTGCTGGCGCTACGCCGTCCACGGCTCCCCGTTCGACACCGGTACCCAGCACCCGGAAGCGGTGTTCGCCAACCGGCTCGAAGAGGGTCTGCAGGAGCTCAGAAAGGTCGGCTGGGTGGACCCCCGGGACGAGATGAACGATGCCGGCAGCGGGCTCATCACGGACTCCATGCGGGAGCTACGGAGCAGGGCGTTCACGGTGCGCAAGGAAACCTACGTACGGGACCGGCTGATCGAACAGCGGCGCTGGTACCGCAGGCGCCAGCAGGTTTCGCGGCGCGGCGCGCTCGTCTGGTCGAGCGCCATCGCCGCACTGACCACGCCGGCGCTGACGCTCAGCCTGCTCCAGACGTTCGGAGCCGCCCGGTCCTTCGCCCTGACGGGGGCGCTCTCGGCGGCAGCGGCCGCCTGCCTCGCCTGGAACGAGATGCGCCGCCATCACCCGCTGATATCCGCGCACTCGCTGGTCGAGAAGGACCTGGAGTCGATGCAGGCCGCCATGGAGACCAGCCTGACCGAACGGCAGTGGCCGGTCGCGGTCTTCGAGACCGAGCGGATCGTCTCCCCCGAACACACCGACTGGCTGGCCCGGCACCGCATGTGAGACGAGGCCGGTGAGGTGACGTCGGATCAGGTGCGCTCGACCCCGTCGCGCCAGATCACCGTGACCGGGCGGCCGAGCGTCCGCGCGTACGTCACGATGTCGCCCGTGCCGCCGAAGCCGCGGGCCGGCCGGCCGTCCCACACCGCGAGCAGCCGGTCGCAGTGATCGGCGATATAGGCACCCGCCGCGTAGTACGCCTCGTCGGTGGAGTGCGGGAAGTCCAGCAGCACCTCCCGGGCCGCCCGGTCCTTGAGTCTCCGGTAGCGGGCCAGTTCGGCGCCGGCGGCGAACGATGTCTCGTAGTCCCCGCTGGGGATGACGACGGTCAGTTCGGCCCCGTGGGCGAGTGCCAGATCGGCGAAGAGCTGATCCGCTCCCACGGCCAGGCTGGAGAGGGCTTCCAGGGAGCCGTCGAGCTCGCAGAGCGCCGCCCGGATCCCGGCCAGCACATGGACGTGCGCCTCCTCGGGAATGCTGCGATGGCCGGTCACTCCGATGCGTTTCACGGACTGAACCCCCTGGAGTGTCTCCGGGGGTTCCCGGAGGACATCCCTCCGGGAGGCACAGCATCCGCCCCCGTTGTTCCTGCGCGACCGACCTGTCCCACATCCTCTCAAAAGCCGCGGGGTGTGCGGGAGCCCCCGCCCGGAATTCGGGCGAGGGCTCCGTCATGTGTGCGATCGGGCGCCGGTGCGTCAGTAGACGCTGACGCCGTATGCGCTGAGCGCCTCGGTGACCGGCTGGAAGTACGTCGTACCGCCGGAGCTGCAGTTGCCGCTGCCGCCCGACGTGAGCCCGATCGCCTTGGTGCCGGAGTAGAGCGGACCGCCGGAATCGCCTGGCTCCGCACAGACATTCGTCTTGATCATGCCGTAGACGATGTCTCCACCGCCGTAGTTGACCGTGGCGTTGAGACCGGTGACGGATCCGCTGTGGATGCCGGTGGTGGAGCCGCGACGGGTGACTGACATGCCTACCGTCGCGTTGGCCGCGCTGGTGATGTCCTGGCTGCCGACGGTGCCCGCGTGGGCGACGGAGGCGTTGTCGTACCGCACCAGGCCGTAGTCATTGGTCGGGAAGCTGGATCCGACCGTCGGGCCGATGTACGTCGAGTTCGACGAGTTCGTGTACCAGGGTGGGTTGCCGTCGGTGCAGTGACCGGCGGTCAGGAAGTAGTAGGTGCTGCCGCTGCGGACGTTGAAGCCGAGGGAGCAGCGCCAGCCGGGGGCGTAGATGGCGTCGCCGCCGGAGAGCAGCTTGCTGAAGGTGCCGGATGTGCGCTCGATGCGCAGAGCGCCCGCGTTGGCGCCGGCGGACTTCTTGATCTGCTTGATCTCGGCCTGGGTGACCGTGCTGTCGGCAGTGACGACGAGGGTCTTGGTCGCCGGATCTATGTTCCAGGCGGTACCGCCGATGTCGGCGCCGAGCACCGCATCACTGGCGGCGGAGAGCTGGTCGGCGCTGAATGTCGTGGTGGAGTTGGCGTGGGCGCTGGGGACGGCGATTGCGGCGACGGCCACCAGGCCCGCGGCGACCGCGACGATCCGGCTGCGTCTTGCTGTGGCACTGAGGGGGGTGGTGCGCTTGTTCCTCACTTGTCATTCCTCCCGAGGGGAAACGGGGGTCCGCCAGTGGGGTGGTCGGACCCGTGAGGCGCAGTCGGGGGCGCGGCCGCGTGTCCGTTCGGGATGCGACGTGCTCCTGACAAGCGCTGCTCGGGAGTATTCAAGGTGTCAACTCCTCGCGCAAGAGCGCCCTTTGGCCTGATCTCGGAGGAAGGGCCGGCCTACCTTTCCACACCGGCTCGGCCGGCCCGACATGCGACCGCAGAGTGGAACCGGTGCATTCGGAGCGGAAAGCTCCGAGTTCTTGGAGGAGCGGGACCACCCGGTCGACGAAGTCGTCGAGGCCGCCCGGCGTGAGATGCGGGGTGGCCCTGCGGGGAGCGCGGGACGGTGAACTCGCCCTCGATGTTCCGAACGCCATCCGCTCGTCCTTCGCCCCGACCTGGCCGCGCTGCCGTGACGTGTGCTTTCGCGCTGCCCGACTGCCTGTTCACGGTCGACGACCCGGAGAACCTCATGCCCCCGTTAACGGTCGACGACCCGGAGAATCAGCGTGATCGGTTCGCGGCTGCGGGCGAGGTGGTGTGCATCGGCGGGCCGTTCTGAGGCCGCGTCGGGGCCGAGGGTGCTCAGGAAGGTCAGGGCGAGCACGGCCAGCGTAATGTGCCGGTGCCAAGGTCGGGTGCCTGACCTGGTAGTGGTCGAGTCCGACCGGGCCCTTCTCGTCCTGGTGGGGGAGCCGACCGCCATCCTCCTCTTCGGGATCACCGGCTCCAGGAAGGCGAGCCTTGCCCAGGCCCTGGCCGACCGCGGCCTGATCTCTCAGCGTCGACGAGGGGATTGGGCCAGTCGGTTCGGCATGGTGTCCATGCTGCCGCAGTACCCCGGGGGTCAGGCGGCAGGCGTGTCCCAGACGGTGATCTCCAGACGTCCCGTGCCCTGGACCGGCGCAGTGAGGACGCGGAGATAGGCCGTACGACCCTTGCCTGTCAGCAGGCAGAACCGGTCGCCTGGCTTGACCTCCGTGGTGTAGGTGCCGTTGGTCCGGACGCTCTCGGCGCACTGCGTGGCCGTCGGCGCGGCACCCGAGGCCGGCAGCGGGGCCAGGTTCTCGGCACGCGCAGGCGGTGGTCGCTGCAGCCGAGGCGGGGAACCTGCGGACTGTACAGGAGGAAGCCCGTGCTGGTCTCAGCGCTCTGCGGGGGCTGCTGTCCGGGCTACGCGGACGGGACAGCAACGACGTGAGTGACGGGAGGGACGGGGAAGACGCCCCGCCCCCTACTACTTCCGGGATCGCCGCACTGGCCAGGCGGTACGGCGGCGCTGTCCAATACATCGGCCCGCGCCGTCCGCTGCCCGCTGTCGTGGAGGTCTTCGCATACCGGATCGCCTCCACGCTCATGGCCGTGGGCGTGACTCTCACCGTGCGCAGAGTCCACGACGGGGTAGAGGTCTCCGGTCCAGCACCCGCCGTTCCGGGGGTGGAGCGGCAGCTGCGCGCCATTGCGGACGCTGCCGGAGGTCTTCCCATGGTGATCAGAGTGACCGTCGCGGACGACCAGGCCGTCGTACGGGCCGGGATCGCGGCGATTCTCGACGCAGAACCCGACCTATGCGTTGTCGGGCAGGCCACAGACGGCGACACGGCGGTCGAACTCGCTCTGTCGTCGCGGCCGGACGTCGCGTTGATGGACATCCGGATGCCGGGAATCGGGGGCCTCGCGGCGACCGCAAGGATCACCGAACGGAACCCTGCAACCCGTGTACTGGTGCTCACCACCTTCGATCTCGACGAGTATCTGTTCGCCGCACTGCGCGCCGGAGCCGCCGGTTTCCTGCTCAAGGACGCCGAACCGGAGCGGGTCATCGACGCGGTGCGGGTGATCTACGGGGGCGCCGCGCTGCTGGATCCGGCGGTGACCCGCAGACTGATCGACCGGTTCACCGACGCGCCCGGCCCACTCGACACGGCACGGCTCGACCGGCTCACTCCGCGCGAGACCGAGGTACTCCGGCAGGTCGCGCGTGGGCTGTCCAATTCGGAAATCGCGGCAGTGCTGGGGGTGAGCCCGCCCACCGTGAAGGACCACGTCTCCGTCCTCCTCGGCAAGCTCGGTGTGCGCGACCGGGTGCAGGCGACGATCGCCGCATATGAGACGGGTCTGATCCGCCCCGGCAGCCGTCTGACACCCCCGCCGCGGGGCGGGGGTGTCACCCCGCCGTAGGGCGGTCGGCGCATGCTGCCAGACCGTCCCGGAGCTGGACGGATTGCCCGCGCCGTCTCCCTAGCCTCGAAGGCATGTCACACACCCTTCCCCGCCGTATCACCGGCGGTGCCCTTCTGCTCCTGGCGATACCACTGGCCCCTGTCGTCGCCACGGCCGGTTTCCTCGCCACAGCGTTCGTCACCGCGAGCGTGCCGGCCCTGGCCCTCGCCGCTCTCGCCTCCGGCGCTCTGGCCGGCGGGCTGCTGGGCCGCGCGGCGTTCGCCCTGCTCGGCCTCGAACGCCGCCCTGGCCGGCGGGCAGCCGCGTTCCTCGCGATCGGCCTGACCGTGGCCGTCGCTGTCCTCGCCAGTGTCACCATTTTCCGTCCGATGCCCACCACCACGACAGCCCCCGCCCCACCTGGCGTCACATTCTGGAATCTGCCGACTGGATCGCGCATCGCCTATGTCCACGCCTCCGCCGCCGGTAAGGCCAGGCCGACACCGGTGATCTTCCTGCACGGCGGGCCGGGCACGCCCGGCGAGGGCATCCCCACCGGCGGCCGTGAACTCGCGGCGGACGGCTTCGACGTCTACTCCTACGACCAGCTCGGCGCCGGCCGGTCCACCAGACTGCGGGACATCACCGGGTACACCGTCGCCCGCCAGATTGCCGATCTCGAAGCAATCCGGCGCACGCTCGGCGCTGACCGGATCATCCTCGTCGGCCAGTCATGGGGAGGGTCACTTGCCGCCCAGTACCTGGCGGCCCACAGCAAGCACGTGGCCAAAGCAGTGTTCACCTCGCCAGGCGCGCTGTGGGGTCGCGAATACCCCGGCTCCACCGCCGGGGAACCCTGGAACCGGCTCGCCCCCGCTCAAAAGGCACGGCTCGACCGGCTGAACAGCACACCCCGGCTGCTCGCGGCGAGCCTGCTGCTTCAGGTCAACCCCGGCGCCGCGCATGCGCTGGTCGGCGACCGCGAGGTCGACCACTGGCTGCACGAAGTCGCCCTGCAGGGAAAGGACAGCACCTCGTGCACGGGCGCGCCGCCCACCGAGGCGCACAACAATCCCCAGGGCTTCTACAGCAACCAGATGACCCGCAAGGACTTCGAGCAGCTCCCCGACCCTCGGCCTGGTCTGCGCACCGCGCACGTCCCCTCTCTGATCATGCGAGGGGAATGCGACTTCATCAAACCCGTCGTGACCGCTGAGTACCGGCGCACCCTCCCGGACTCCACGTTCGTGACCGTCAAGGGAGCCGGTCACTCCATCTCACGCGGGCAGCCACGCCTCTACACCGCGTTGCTGCGAGCCTTCCTCCTGGGTGAACCGCTGCCGGTGGGCACCGACTGAACCCGCCGCTTGCAGATCAAGTTCGCATCGGGGCCCCCTCCGTGCGGAGGAACAGACCGTCACTCCCGGGTTCCGCAGCTCATCGGGGTGCTGGGCCACGGATGAGGTCGAACCGGCTGGTCAGTGCGGTGCGTTCACATGACCCCGGGGCTGCTGAGCCGCGTCCGAAGCACGGCTCAGCAGTCGCACCCGCAGTCGCAGTCGCAGCAGTCGCAGTTGCTGCAGCAGTCACCGCAGTTGCTGCAGCAGTCGCAGGCATCGCAGCAGTCGCACTGGCTACACAGCCCCTCGCGGCGCTGACGGCTCCACGGGTCCTCGAAGGTCCCGCAGCACATCTGGCAGGTGCAGGCGAGTCCTGCCCACACCAGGCAGCCCATGATCAGCCCGCGCCGGTCGCGCGGCGGTTCCGGCGGGGGCGACGGCGGGCCGAACGGACTGCCGGGGGTGTTCGGTGCGTACGGATTGCCGGGCGGCGCCCCGAAGGACCCGGTGACGCCGTGTCCACCGGCCCGGTGCGCATCCGCCTGGTGGGAGCACGTCTCCGTGGCGAACGCGCGGTCCACCGATCGGCGCAGTTCATGCACGAGCAGCACATGCGCCAGCTTGTCGTCGGTGAATTCGGCGTCGCGCAGCGCCAACCGCACGCCGCGCAGCGCGTCGTCGCACAGCCGCCGGGCCTCGGCGCGCGAGGTACCAGTGGCGGTGAGCGGGTTCCAGGCGCCCGACGCCGCGTCAGCTTCCTGGTCCTCCACGGCATCCAGCAGATGGGCCAGCCGCCCGAAGAGCCGGCCGGCCTCGGCGAGCGGCTCGGCGTTCTGCGGCTTGCCCGCGAGTACGGCGGTGTGGGCGAAGGCCGCCGCGGTGGCCGTCTCGGTGGGCTCGGTGACCGTCAGCAGCGGGGTGCCGAGCCCCGCGAGTCGCTCGATGCCGGTCTGCCGGTCGACGGCGTCGACGAGGACCGCGGTGTCGAAGCCCAGCTGAGCACCGGTGCGCGCCCCGGCCCTGTCCCAGCCCGCGGCGACCCGGCGGGCGGCCGCGGCGACCGGGCGGCGCTTCAACAGCCCGTCCCGGTCGGCGACGTGGTCCCGCACCTTCGCCGAGGCCAGCACCAGCGAGACGGCGGCGGCGAGCCTGGCCCCTTCGCCGCGGGCGACCGGCGCGGTCCGCATGGCGCGCAGCGGGCAGGGACCCGCGGTGCGCCACCGGCCCGTGGTGCGCTCCGCCTGAGCCTCCGTCAGGACCGAGACGATCAGGCCGTCGTAGTTCGTGACGACCCGGGCGAACTGGCCGTGGTCCGAGCGAAGTGCGAGACAGAGCCCGCAGAGATGGGCCATCCACGCGGTCTTGAGCCCCTCCGACAACCGGTGGGTGCAGGGCCTGACTATTCCGAACACGACAATCCCCCGAGAGCCGTTCAGCCATGCGCAGCGCTCGTGCGGGTGCGCGACAGGCATCGTATCGAGTGCCCCGTTCACCCGTACGTCCCCCATGTCACCCGTACGGAGCGGCGCATCATATTTTCTTTTCCCAGGGGCCCCATGCGGGAGGAACCGTGACGAATCGCCACATCTTTTGCACCAGTAGCGTCACGAATCGTCTGCATGCCGACTATCCACTTGGCGCACGATCCGCATCATGGTCGACCATAGGGATACGAAAGAGATGCGGAACACCAAGGAACCGCGGTGAGAGGAGGCGTCCATGGGATCGGTGCGCAAGGCGAGTGCCTGGCTGGGCCTCGTAGAGGACAACGACGAGCGTTATTACGACGACGAGTACGCCGAGGGTGCACGGACCGGGACCGGCAATGCCTGGGTGACCGACCCACGGGTACAGGTGGTCTCCGAGGCGACCGAGGAGACGGGCCGCCGGATCGCCACCGTCACCCCGGACAGCTTCCGGGACGCGCGCGCCATCGGCGAGCTCTTCCGGGACGGCGTCCCGGTGATCATCAACCTCACGGCCATGGACCCTGCCGACGCAAAGCGTGTCGTGGACTTCGCCGCGGGGCTGATCTTCGGTCTGCGCGGTTCGATCGACCGCGTGGCCACCCGGGTCTTCCTGCTGACCCCGGCCGACACCCGGGTGCTCAACGGCGAAGCCGTCGGCCGGCCGGCCGACGGCTTCTTCAACCAGAGCTGAGCAGGGCGCTCGCCGGATCGGTCCGGCCGGCGTCCCGTTCTACCGGAATGCGTCCAGACCGGTGAGTGCCTTGCCCAGCACCAGCTGGTGCATTTCCACGGTGCCCTCGTACGTGAGCACCGACTCCAGATTCGTGGCATGCCGCATCACCGGGTATTCGAGCGAGATCCCGTTGGCGCCGAGGATCGTGCGCGAGGTGCGGCAGATCTCGATGGCCTCCCGCACATTGTTGAGCTTTCCGAAACTGACCTGTTCCGGGCGGAGCCTGCCCGCGTCCAGCCGGCGGCCCAGATGGTGGGCGAGCAGGATGCCCTTGTGCAGTTCGACAGCCATGTCCGCGAGCTTGGCCTGAGTGAGCTGGAAACCACCGATCGGCTTGCCGAACTGTTCCCGGGTCTTCGCGTAGTCGACCGCTGCCTCGAAACTGGCCCGCGCCGCGCCCATGGCTCCCCAGACGATGCCGTAGCGGGCATGGCTGAGACAGCTGAGCGGTCCGCGCAGGCCGGTGACTCCGGGGAGTACGGCGTCGGCAGGCAGCCGTACCTCGTCGAGGACCAGCTCGCTGGTGACCGAGGCACGCAGCGACCACTTGTGCTTGATCTCGGGCGCGGAGAAGCCGGGGGTGTCCGTCGGCACGACGAATCCGCGGATGCCGCTGCCGTTGCTGCCCTCGTCCGTCTGCGCCCAGACGACGGCGACCCCGGCCACCGAGCCGTTGGTGATCCACATCTTGCGGCCGCTGAGCACCCAGTCTCCCCGGCCGTCGCGCTTGGCATGCGTCCGCATCCCGGCCGGGTCGGAGCCGTGGTCCGGCTCGGTGAGCCCGAAGCAGCCGATGATCTCGCCGGCTGCCATGCCCGGCAGCCACTGCTGCTTCTGCTCCTCGGAGCCGAAGCGATGGATGGCGTACATCGCGAGAGAGCCCTGCACGGAGACGAGGGAGCGGATCCCGGAGTCCGCTGCTTCGAGCTCCAGGCAGGCCAGTCCGTACTGGACGGCGGTGGCGCCCGCGCAGCCGTATCCCTGCAGGGACATGCCGAGGGCGCCGATCGAACCGAGCTCGCGGGCGAGCTCGCGGATGCCGGGCAGCTCGCCGTTCTCGTACCACTCGGCAATATGCGGCAGGATCCGGTCGGCCGCCCAGGCGCGGACGGTGGACCGGATCGCGAGGTCCTCGGGGCCGAGCAGATCGTCGATGCCGATCGGGTCGCCGGGGTCGAAGGGCGGGAGCTTCGACGGCTTCGCGGGAGATGGGGTGGACATGAGGGTGCCTCCGTCGGCTCGCACGGTGCTAAAACTAGCAGTGTTAGTTACGGCGTCGTGCTGACGTTACGGCTCAGTGTGCCGCGCGTCCAGAGCCGGTGGCCTCGGCGGGTTGCCGTTGGGCAGGCACCGAACGGGTCCCTTTCGGCAGGCCCTGGACCGGCACGCCCTGGGGAGCAGGGAACGCACGGGGCCCTCGCGTCTCCACGGCGGCGGTCGCCTCGGCGGCCTCGCGGGGCTCGCAGATCTCCACCGGCGTGCACTCCATCACCCGCGGCAGTCGCAGCGCGGCGAGCGCGCCCAGCAGCAGCAGACCGGCACTGACCAGCAGCGTGACATGCAGCCCGTCGATGAAGGCATGCCGGGCCGTGCTCCGCAGCACCCCGCCCAGCGGGCCGCCCAGCTGTGAGGCGACCTGATACGCCTCGCCCAGGGAGTGGGAGGCGGCGGCGGAGGCCTCAGCGGGGACTCCCGCTCCGGAGAGCTTGGCCAGTCCGGGCGCGTAGGCGGCGTTCATGACACTGCCCAGCAGAGCGATCCCCATGCCCGCACCCAGCTGGTACGAGGTCTCACCGATGGCCGCCGCACCACCCGCCCGGTCCGCCGGGGCCTCGCTGAGCATCGATTCGTACGCCCCGAAGAGCGTGGACTGGAGCCCGAAGCCGAGCACGACGAACGCCACGGTCAGCAGGGCGGGCCGGTCGTGCTGCCCCATCAGGGTCAGGATCAGCACCGAGGCGGCGGTGAGCACGAAGCCCCAGCCGACCATCCGGCGCGGTCCGATCCGGCGCAGGGTGTACGAGCCGGTCGCACCCGCGGCCATCGCGGCGAAGGTGAGCGGCAGCAGCCGCAGGCCGGTCTCCAGCGGGCTGAGGTCCAGGACCAGCTGCAGGTACTGGACGGCGATCAGTTCCAGACCGACCAGGGCCAGCATGGCGAGGACGATGCAGCCGACCGCGGTGGAGAACGCGGGCCGCGCGAACATCGCGATGTCGATCAGTGGATGCGTACGCCGTTTCTGCCGACGGACGAACGCGACGAGCAGCGCCGCCCCGAGCAGCAGCGGCACGAGGGTGGCGGGGCCGAAGGCGCCCTCGCCGGTGCCCGCGTGCTTCACGCCGAGGACCACACCGAGCACTCCGGCCGCGGCCATCAGTGCGCCGAGCACGTCCCAGGGGCCGTCGTCGCTGCCCCGCGATTCGGGGAGCAGCAGCCGGCCGACCGGCAGCATCAGCGCCATCAGCGGGATGTTGATCAGAAAGACCGAGCCCCACCAGAAGTGCTCCACGAGGAAGCCGCCGATGACCGGTCCGGTGGCCGCACCGACGGCGGCGACCGCGGTCCATACCCCGATCGCGACGGCCCGCTCTCGCCGGTCGGGGAAAACCTGGCGGAGGATGGACAGCGTCGCGGGCATGATCATCGCGCCGCCGACGCCCAGCAGGGCGCGCGCCGCTATGAGCACGCCGGGACTGTCCGCCATCGCGGCGATCGCGGAGGCGGCACCGAAGAGCGCGTAGCCGATCAGCAGGACGCGGCGGCGGCCGACCCGGTCACCGAGGGTGCCGAAGAGAATCAGCAGCGAGGCGCAGACCAGTGGATAGGCATCCACGATCCACAGCAGACCGGCGGCGCTGGGCCGCAGATCCTCGGTGACGGCGGGTATGGCGACGTGGAGCACCGTCGCGTCGAGCGCCACAAGCAGCAGACTGAAGCAGAGGACGACCAGGACGACCCATCGATTGGCGCCGCCGGCGGCTGCGCGCAGCCGGAATCGGGCTGTGGTCGTCCCGGACATGCATGTACCTCCCAAAGGTCCCTCGCGCTCGGCAGGCCAACCGGGGAGGCAGTGTGCACTGCCCCTCCAGGCCCGGCATCGACGGGCGAGTGATCCGTCAGCGTACGCGAGATCGGCGTGGCCACACGTGGTCGATCTCATACCCCGACAGGTCACGAGGTGTGGCGTACGCCACGCCGGACCGGCCCCGCCGACGGCGCGTGACCGTTCCGTGACCGGCCGGGCACCGTCCGTCCACCCGCCCATCGCGGCCGGAGAAATGGATACCTGCACCGCTCCCCGTTTATTGAGAGATACTCAAACACTCTTCCGAAATAAGCGCAGAATAAATAAAGCGCGAGGTCACCGGGGTTCACTGATGGGTCAGGAATATTGACCCGACTGAGACATAGTCCACATCACATCGTCATCACAAAGCGGCCGGGACGGCCGGATCACGCACTCACTCGCTGTAACGTCGATTGGGTGCGTACCGACATCTTTGCCCGGCTGGACCGGGAGCCGGAACCGCCGAAGATAGAGCCACCGCGGATGAGCCGTCACCGCATCGCTCTCTTCGGCGGAACGTTGGCGTTCTATCTCGCCATCGTCGTTGCCGTGCTGATGGGCTCCTGGCTGGTGACCCTGGACTGGAAGGTCATGCTCTTCCGGCCCTACCAGCAGTGGCCCGGAATCCATGCGTTCCTCGACTACTACGTCGTCCTCGGCCAGCGAGGCCCGACAGCCGTGATGGTCGCCTGCTGGCTCGGCTGGCGCTCCTGGCGGCAGCACACCCTGCGGCCCCTGCTGACCCTGGGCGCCTCGCTGCTGCTGCTCAATCTGACCGTGGGCGCCGTCAAGCTCGGCCTGGGCCGGCTCGGCCCGCACTACGCGACCCAGATCGGCTCCGCGGAGCTCTTCGCCGGCGGCGATATATTTCCGTCCGGCCACACCGCCAACGCCGTGGTGACCTGGGGAATCCTCGCCTACCTGGCCACTACGCCGCGGGCCAGACGCTACCTGTCGGCCGTATCGGCCGTGGTCTCGCTCGGGGTCGGGCTCACGACCGTCTATCTCGGTACGCACTGGCTGAGCGATGTGCTGCTCGGCTGGGCCGCGGGGCTGCTGATCCTGCTGGGCCTGCCGTGGGTCGAGCCGTTGATCACCCGTACCGAGGAATGGATCTTCGCGGTGCGCGAGCAGGTGCGTGCGCGTCGCCGGACCGCTCCCCCGGTGCCCGTCGCGGCCGGTGCGTCCCAGGGCGTGCCACTACCGCAACCGGACAGCGGTGGCAGCGCGGGCGAGAGCCCGGTGCTCGAACCGGTCGCCACAGGCGGTCGCCCGGCCGCCTCGGCTCCTGCCGCTCTGGCGGCGGGGACCCGGCAGCGGGCCCACACGCCACACACGGTGCGCTCGGAGCGGACGCCGGTCACCCCGGCCGGCAGCCGGCGCCCACCGCACGCGGACCGAACGCCGCGAGGCGGCACAAGCCCGGCCCGACCGGTGGCCGGCGGCTGACGGACCGCATCCCCATGCGGGAACGGTACGCACAGCCGCCCCCGCACACTCAAGGCCCCGACCTCGGTCGGGGCCTTGCTCATGAACAGGAGTCTCAGCCGACCCAGCAGCGGGTCACCACGGCGTGGTCGACCTCGAAGTTGATCCGTCCGGCCAGGTACTCCATGGTGATGATCGCCCCCGGCGGCAGAGCTCTGACAGTGCGCCAGCCGCGGGCGCGGGCCCTCCGCTCGGCGGCTTCTGCGGCGAGGCCGACATACGCGTCGGGCGTGTCATCGGGCTGGGCGGGAGGGGTCGGGATAGGTGCCATGCCACCCACCGTAGGCGGCCCCGGACGGGTACGGAAGCCGGGCGCGGGCCCCCGGCACGGCATCCTCACGTACACCACCGGTCACGCTTGTGTCACAGGATCACGACAGCCGTTTCCCTCACACTGCTTCACTCGAACGTACGATTCTCAGGCCGACGCACAGTAATCATTCACACTTATAAACGATCACCGAACGGCTCGGAAAATCAGAGGAAATATGACCTACCCGATGGTCGGAATTTCCTTCCCATAAGGAATTCGAAAACGGACCCGCTACCGAGAATTCATGCTTCCTTATAGCAGCCTTATCTTCCGGTCGGGATATCCACACCATCCGACCGGGACCGACGCCCGCATCCGCCCGTATAGCCGGACACAAGCCCTCCCTCACCGGCCGGGCACACCGGGCGAGCGGTCGGCCGAAAGTCCGCGGGCCCCTTCAGTCGAGTGCCCGGGAGAGCCGGTCCCGGGCCGCCCTGATCGCATCGGTGAGCTCCTGCGGTTCGACGACCTCGAAGTCGAAGCCCATGAGCATCACGTGGATCACCAGGGCGTCGAGGCTCGCCGCACCGGTGCGCAGCAGGCAACTGTCCGCGTCGATCGCCTCCAGCACTCCGGAGGACGGCGAGATGCGCTCGGCGGCCAGCTCGACCGGCACCTTCAGCCGGATCACCCCATGCGTTGCGTAGGCAGTGGTGGAGACGCCCTTCGAGACATAGGCGGCCAGGTCCTCTGCGGGCGGGCGGCGCGGAACGAAGCGGGGACCGTGCGGCGGCGTGGGGGTGATCCGGTCCGCCCGGAAGGTACGCCAGTCCCCGCGCTCCAGGTCCCAGGCGACGAGGTACCAGCGGCGCTCGGTGCACACCAGCCGGTGCGGTTCGACGGCCCGGCGCGACAGAGAACCGCCGTGGGACCGGTACGCGAAGCGCAGCCGCTCGCTGTCCCGGCAGGCCCCGGCCAGCTCGGTGAGGACGCCAGGGTCGACGGTGGAGGCGCCGGGTCCCCGCATCATGGGCACGGTGAAGGCGCTCAGGGCGCCGACCCGGCGGCGGAGCCGGTTCGGCAGGACCTGCTCGAGTTTGGCGAGTGCGCGCACGGAGGTCTCCCCGATGCCCTCGACGCCGTGACCGGCCGCGGTACGCAGCCCGACCGCCACCGCGACCGCTTCCTCGTCGTCGAGGAGCAACGGCGGCAGCTCCGCCCCCGCGCCGAGCTGATAGCCGCCGCCGGTGCCGGGGCTGGCGTTGACCGGATAGCCGAGCTCGCGCAGTTTGTCGACGTCCCGCCGGACGGTCCGTGGGGTGACGCCGAGCCGTTCGGCGAGATCGGCTCCGGACCAGTCGCGGTGGGCCTGAAGTAGTGAGAGCAGGCGCAGCAGTCGTGCCGAGGTCTCCAACATGGGGCGAGTCTGCCAGCGGTCGAGGACAACTGCTGTCCTCGACCCGTGTCAGTCGTGCCGCAGGGCCGGTTCCAGCCGTAGACACAGGTCGTTGTCGGCCGAGTAGCACGGGGCGACGAGGATGTCTCCCGTGGCGGCCCGGGTCGGGTAGACGAAGATCTTCTTGCGGTCCCAGATGTCGTCGAGGATGTGGGAGATCCGGATCCCGCCGGTACCGCTCCCGCTCGGCCCGCCGGGGAACAGCCACAGTTCCCACAGCTGCGGCACGGTCATCGGTCCGGCGGTCGGCAGGTCGTACGGGAGTCTGAAGGAGAAACTCCCGTCCCTGCCGGTCACGGGCGCCCGGCAGCTGCGCTCGGGACGGCCGGCCGGCCGCACCTCCACGCACGCGTCGTCGCCGAGCTCCGCCCCGTACAGCGTCCCGTCGACGGTCATCCCGGCCGGGCCGAAGGTGATCGGCCCGGCCTCCGCGTGCGGCGCGCGAACCCAGCAGCGCACGGCGAGCCGCCCGTCGGCGGTCGGATACGGGATGCGGACCACGACCCCGCCGACCGTGCCGGCGGGGTCGGGCGTGCGGTCGACCAGGGCCCGCAGATCCCTGATGCCGGGTTCGACAGCCGTGCCGCCATCCGTGCCCGGCTGCTGCACCCACGCGTCCCAGCGGCCCTCGGCAAGCTCCGCCGTGCCCGGCAGCACGGCGCGCAGCCGCCCGTCACCCTCCGGGCTCAGGGGCAGCCGCACGTCCTCGACCGTCCGGTCGCTCCTCCCCTTCGTACCCCGCAGGCGCAGGAGCAGGAAGCCCCCCGATGCCCCGCCCTCCCGGCGGTCCCGGAGGAGTTCGAAGGTGATCCGGCCGTCGGCGTCGGCGATGCAGTCGGCGACGCAGCCGGCAGCGGACTCGGCGGGCGGTGTCGTCCGCAGCGCCGGCGCGGTCACGCGGCCCTCCCCTTGCGCAACGCATCGCCGGCCTTGTGGCGCAGCGCGTACATGACGTCCAGCACCGTGCCGCGGGCCCGGTGCACGCCGGTGCGCAGGGCGCTGTGCGAGTGGTGGCGCCCGCCGCGCCTGATGAGATCGGTGTAGAGCGCTTCGTGGCGTTCGGCGATCAGCGCAGGGTCGAACCGTCGCGATGCGGCGCGGGCGGCCCGTCCCATCCGGTGCCGTGTTCCGTCGTCGTCGATCAGGCCGAGCACGGCGTCCGCGACCGCGGCCGCGTCCCCGACCGGCACCAGCCGTCCGTCGGTGCCGTCGTCGATGATCTCGCGTGGGCCGTGCGGGCAGTCCGTGGCGACGACCGGAAGGCCGCAGCGCATCGCCTCGACGATCGTCATGCCGAAGGACTCCCGGTCCGAGGTCACCGCGGCAATCGCCCCCTTGGGCCACTCGGCCTCCAGCGGGTTGACCGAGCCCATCAGGAACACATGGTTGTGCAGGCCCAGTCGACCGATGAGCGTGTGCAGTGCCTGCCGTTCGTCGCCGGTCGCATCACCGCCGCCGTAGATGCGAAGACGCCAGTCGGGGCGAACGGCCACCACTTCGGCAAACGCGCGGACCAGCACGTCGTACCGCTTGACCTTGTGCAGCCGCCCTGCCGCGATCACCCACTTGCTGTCGCAGTCGGCGGGTGCGACGACGGGCTCAGGCACCCCGTTGGGGATGGACTCGATACGTACTCCGGGCAGCCGCAGCCCGGTCCGGTAGGCATGTGCGTCAGCCTCGGTGACGGTCGTGATCGCGTCGAGCAGCGTGTAGCGGTGGCCGATCTCACGGCGCAGCCGGTAGCTGTGACTGTCGAGGGTGAGGTGCTCCTGCCCGATCCGGACCGGACCGCGTCGGGCCTGCCGGCTGATCTGGACATTGAGCCCGGGACGGGTGCCGACGACGACATCCGCCTCCAGGGAGCGCAGATGGTCCGCCACCCGTGCGTCGGTGAGCCGGCTGTACTGCCGGTACCGGCTGTCGCCGCGGGCGAAGACGGCGGCGGGCCTGGTGTGCTCGATCGCGTCGCCGTCGTACGTCGGGCTCTTCTTCCGCAGGTCGACAAGGTGACTCATCCGTACCCCCGCGGGGGCGCCCAGCGCGGGGGTGTCGCGGTGACGGAAGACCGACACGATCTCGAGGTCATGATGCTCGGCCAGTGCACCGGCGAGGTTGAACGTCGTACGGATGGTGCCCCCGACCCCGTAGGCGTTGTGGAGCAGAAACGAAATGTGCATGACTCGCCGTGTCTCCCGGTTCGGCCGATCTGCTGCGGGCTCCACTGTCATGACGGTAAGGACCGCTCGCCGGTTCACTCAAGGCATCGACGAGTTTCAGCCACTTCCGTGTTCGCCGATTTCATGATTTGTCGACCGCCCGCCAAACCGACTGCCCGTCGGGCCAGGCAGACCATTGTGCCCCCAATCGGCAACGATTGACCGAAAGTAAACCTTTTGAGGCTTCGATTCACCCGCTGCGCCGAACGGTTCGATTCCGTTCCCTTTCGCGCGTGACCCCGGCCACGGATTGCCCGTTGTCTCTTCATGAGCCGGGAACCGCCCGGCGCACGTACCGAGTTCGAGGAGCCACCCGTGCCGCGCATGCTCGACGTCAGCGAGGACGTACGCGCCGAGATCGGCGATGCCGAAGCCGATCGGTTGCTCGTCGGCGACAATGCCCCAGGCAGCTACGACTGCACTTCCTGCCGCACCCCTGGCGATTCCGAGCAGGAGCGCACCAGCACGGTGCTGTTCGTCGGCGAAGAGACCGCCGTTCTCGCCTTCGCGCACGCGACCTGCATCCCCTCCCAGGTCGTCCAGGTCTCCGAGGAGCAGTTGCAGGGCGCCGTGCGCAGCATCACCGGCAGCGAGCCGGAAGGCCCGGAGGGGCTCGTGCCCGGCCAGGCCGTCCTCGGCGTCACCAGCGGTCTCGTCCTGATCGACGACGAGCTCCACCCGGCGCTGGTCGTCGAACCCACAGGCGCGATCGCCCGCCCCGGTACGGACGGCAGCGGAGGCGACGATTTCCTGCAGCTCCTGCTCGAGCAGGGCTTCCAGCCGGTCCACCGGATGGGCCGGCTGCCCGCCCTGCTGCACGGCTGGTCGATCCTGCTCGCCATGGGCCAGCTGCATGCCGTGCTGCAGCCGGGCACAGGCGGTGGGGCTCCCGTCGCCTGGTGGCAGGCGCACGCCCCGCTGCAGGTCACCGAGGGCTGGCGGACCGCGGCCAACAAATCGCGGACCGTTCTCGTCTTCGCCGCCCCGGCCGGATCGATCGGCCAGCAGCCCCGCGAGGACCTGTTGCGCGACGCACTGGAGAAGGCCGCGGCCGGCGGCCTCCTGGTCGCGGCGGCGATGCCGCTGGCCGGGACCTGATCATGTCCGTACGCTCCTCGCACCCGCAACGAGCAGCTATTTCTTCGCCGGGCCCGCATCCGACGGCCGGTGGGGTCGTTGGCACGTACGTGCACTCATACGACCCCTCCCACCAGCGCCCGAGCCCGATCCCTGCCATGCGCCCGTCGCGGGAGCCATCGGGCGGCCAGTCCCCCACCCCGATCTACGACGCGTTGTACTCCGAGTACCGCCGGTCGTTCCGGGCGCTGCCAGGTGATCGGAGCGGCGAGGAGGACCTGGCCTTCATGGCCTTCGGTACGGGACCGTTCGGCACCCGCACCCCGCTGAACGTCCACTCCGGTCATGCGAGCCACTCCGGCGGCGCCTCCAGTCAGGCGCCGCGCACCGGAAACCTCGGCTCCTGGCAGCGGGTCGGCCGGCACGCCGGGCGCGCCACCCCGGCGGCACTGCCACCTGGCTCCGGGGGGGCCTGACCGTACGACGACGAAGCCCCGCACCGCTCACAGCAGGAGCGTGCGGGGCTTCGCCATGTCCGGGACGGACAGACAGTCGGTCGGCCGTCAGTCAGCGGGCCGCCCGGGTGTCACTTCTTACGGCCGCGCTTCTCGCGGACCCGCACCGAGATGTGGATCGGGGTGCCGTCGAAGCCGAACTCCTCGCGCAGTCGGCGCTCGACGAAGCGGCGGTAACCGTGCTCCAGGAACCCGGAGGCGAAGAGCACGAAGCGCGGCGGCTTGGTGCCGGCCTGGGTGCCGAAGAGGATGCGGGGCTGCTTTCCACCACGGACCGGGTGCGGGTGGGAGGCGACGATCTCACCGAGGAAGGCGTTCAGTCGACCGGTGGGAACGCGAGTCTCCCAGCCCTCGAGTGCGGTCTCGATCGCCGGGACCAGCTTCTCCATGTGACGGCCGGTGACAGCCGAGACATTGACCCGGGGCGCCCACGCAACCTGCGCGAGCTCCGTCTCGATCTCGCGCTCCAGGTAGTAGCGGCGCTCCTCGTCGAGGGTGTCCCACTTGTTGTACGCGATCACCATCGCGCGCCCGGCCTCCACGGCCATGGTGATAATGCGCTGGTCCTGCACGCTGATGGACTCGCTGGCGTCGATCAGGACGACGGCGACCTCAGCCTTCTCGACGGCGGCCGCGGTACGCAGCGAGGCGTAGTAGTCCGCGCCCTCCTGGAGATGGACGCGTCGGCGGATGCCGGCCGTGTCGATGAACTTCCAGGTGATGCCGCCGAGCTCGATCAGCTCGTCGACCGGGTCACGAGTGGTGCCGGCCATTTCGTTGACGACGACCCGGTCCTCGTTCGCCACCTTGTTCAGCAGCGAGGACTTGCCGACGTTCGGACGGCCGATGAGGGCGATGCGGCGCGGTCCGCCGAGGGCGGTGCCGAAGCGCTGGGCCGGAGCCTCGGGCAGTGCTTCGAGGACGGCGTCGAGCAGATCGCCGGTGCCGCGGCCGTGCAGTGAGGAGACCGGGTGCGGCTCACCGAGACCGAGCGACCAGAGCGCGGTGGCGTCGGCCTCGCCGCTCTGGCCGTCGACCTTGTTGGCGCACAGGACGACAGGCTTCTTGGCCCGGCGCAGCAGCTTGACGACGGCCTCGTCGGTGTCGGTCGCGCCGACGGTCGAGTCGACGACGAAGACGACCGCGTCGGACGCCTCGATCGCGTACTCGGCCTGGGCGGCGACGGAGGCATCGATGCCCAGCACATCCTGCTCCCAGCCGCCGGTGTCGACGACCTTGAAGCGGCGGCCGGCCCATTCGGCCTCGTAGGTGACTCGGTCCCGGGTGACTCCGGGCTTGTCCTCGACGACCGCCTCGCGGCGCCCGATGATCCGGTTCACCAGGGTCGACTTGCCGACATTGGGGCGGCCGACGACGGCGAGAACGGGCAGCGGTCCGTGACCGGCCTCGTCGATCGCGCCCTCGACGTCCTCGACGTCGAAGCCCTCCTGCGCGGCGAGCTCCATGAACTCCGCGTACTCGGCGTCGCCAAGCGCTCCGTGCTCGTGGTCCGAGCCGCCGGAGTGAATCTGGTCGTTCATGAAGTCCGTTCCTCTTTGCATCATCATCGATGGACCACGATCACGCGGCCCACTACTCAAGTCTTACTTAGCGCCCGGTGAAGCGCCTGGCCCTGTCCAGGTGCGAGGTCAGCCGCTCCTGGATTCGTACCGTCGCCTCGTCCAGCGCCTTCCGGGTGCGCCGGGACGCACCTTCTTGTGCTTCGAAGGCGTCGCCGAAGACGACATCGACCCGGCTGCGCAACGGCGGCAGTGCCGATATCAACCGCCCGCGACGCTCAGTGCTTCCCAGGACGGCCACGGGGACGATCGGCGCCCCGCTGCGAACCGCGAAGTACGCGAGTCCGGCCCGCAGCGAGGCGAAGTTTCCTTCACCCCTGGTGCCCTCGGGAAAGATCCCCAGCACCCCGCCGTTCTGCAGCACGCCGAGGGCGCGGGTGATGGCGGTGCGGTCGGCGCTCGTACGGTCCACCTTCAGCTGACCGATTCCGCGCAGGAACGGGTCGAGGGGACCGACGAACGCCTCTTTCTTGATCAGGAAGTGCACGGGCCGGGGCGCGGTGCCCATCAGCATCGGCCCGTCGATGTTGTGGGAGTGGTTCACCGCGAGTATGACGGGTCCCGAGGCGGGTACCCGCCACGCACCGAGGACGCGGGGCTTCCACAGCCCGTACATCAGCCCGATGCCGATCCCGCGCCCGACCGCCGCGCCACGTAGCGTGGGCGTGGCCGTGGCAGGGGTCACTTCGCGGCCCGCTTCTCCTCGACGAGGGTGACGACGCACTCGATGACCTGCTGCAGGGTCAGCTCGGTGGTGTCCACCTCGACCGCGTCGCCCGCCTTGGCGAGCGGCGAGGTCTTCCGGCTGGAGTCCGCGGTGTCCCGCTTGATCAGCGCCTCCTTGGTGGTGGCGAGATCGGAGCCCTTGAGCTCTCCGCTGCGACGGGCCGCGCGGGCCTCCGGGGAAGCCGTCAGGAAGATCTTGAGGTCGGCGTCGGGCAGCACGGTCGTGCCGATGTCACGGCCCTCGACGACGATGCCGACCTCGGCGTCCGCGGCGATGGACCGCTGCAGCTCGGTGATCCGGGCCCGCACCTCGGGGACCGCGCTGACGGCGCTGACCTTGGAGGTGACCTCCGGCGTACGGATCGGGCCCGCGGCGTCCTCGCCGTCGACCGTGATCGTCGGGGCGGCCGGGTCCGTGCCCGAGACGATGACCGGCTTGTCCGCGGCGGTCGCGACCTCCGCGGCATTGTGCACGTCGATGCCGTTGTTCAGCATCCACCAGGTGATCGCCCGGTACTGGGCACCGGTGTCCAGGTAGCTCAGGCCGAGCTGGGCGGCGACGGCCTTCGACGTGCTCGACTTACCCGTGCCGGACGGGCCGTCTATGGCAACGATCACTGCAGCCGGGGCCGTCCGGGCGGCGGCGCTTACGGTTTCCACGGTGGTGGACACCTTCCTGGTACTCGGGGTGGGCGGGACGGGGACGCGCGAACCCGCCCCGCTCAAGGTTACCGAGTGTCTGGACGGGCCTTTGCACCCTGTGGACAAGTGCCCCCGGACCTGGCCACGGCGGGCCCGGCGGCGTGCGGTCGTCATGCGCGGGCACCACCTACTGGCGGATCGACCAGCCTCGCTCGCGCAGCGCCGTGGCCAGTGCGGGGGCCGCGCTCGGCTCGACCATCAGCTGCACCAGACCCGCCTGCTGCCCGGTGGCGTGCTCGATGCGGACGTCCTCGACGTTGATCCCGGCCCGGCCCGCGTCCGCGAAGATCCCGGCCAGTTCGCCCGGCCGGTCGCTGATGAGCACGGCCACGATCTCGTACGACGCCGGGGCCGCCCCGTGCTTCCCGGGCACCCTGACCCGGCCCGCGTTGCCGCGCCGCAACACGTCCTCGATGGAGTCGGTGCCCTCGCGGCGCTTGTCTTCGTCGCCGGTCTGGAGGCTGCGCAGCGCCTGTACGGTCTCGTCGAGATCGGCGGCCACTCCGGCGAGCACATCGGCGACCGGGCCGGGGTTGGCGGAGAGGATCTCCACCCACATCCGGGGGTCGGAGGCGGCGATCCGGGTGACGTCCCTGATGCCCTGGCCGCAGAGGCGTACGGCCGTCTCGTCGGCCTCCTCCAGGCGGGCGGCGACCATCGACGAGATCAGCTGCGGGGTATGGGAGACGAGAGCGACGGCCCGGTCGTGGGCGTCGGCGTCCATGACGACCGGAACGGCGCGGCAGAGCGCGACCAGCTCCAGGGCGAGGTTGAGGACCTCGGTGTCGGTGTCGCGGGTCGGGGTGAGGACCCAGGGTCGCCCCTCGAAGAGGTCGGCGGTGGCGGCGAGGGGGCCCGAACGCTCCTTGCCGGCCATCGGGTGCGTACCGATGTACGGCGTGAGGTCGACGCCGAGGGCTTCCAGCTCACGGCGGGGGCCGCCCTTGACACTGGCGACGTCGAGGTAGCCGCGGGCGATGTCGTCCCGCATGGCGGTGGCGAGCACCGAGGCCACATGGGCGGGTGGTACGGCGATGACCGCCAGGTCGACGCGGCCCTCGGGCGCCTCGTCCGTACCGGCGCCGAGCGCGGCCGCGGTGCGGGCGGACGCCGGGTCGTGGTCGAGGAGGTGGACGTGGACGCCGCGCCCGGCGAGGGCAAGGGCTGCTGAGGTGCCGACCAGGCCGGTCCCGATGACGACGGCGGTTCTCACTGGGCGATGTCCTTGCGGAGGGAGGCGGTGGCCCCGAGGTAGACGTGCGTGATCTCGGACTTGGCGAGGTACGTCTCGACATGGGCGAGGATGCGCACCACGCGGGGCATCGCCCCTTCGATGTCCAGCTCCTGGGCGCAGATCAGCGGTACGTCGACGATGCCGATGCCGCGTGCGGCGGCGGCCGGGAAGTCGCTGTGCAGATCGGGGGTGGCCGTGAACCAGATGCTGATCAGGTCGTCCGCAACGAGGCTGTTGCGCTCCAGGATGGCGGTGAGCAGGCCGCTGACCCGCTCGTCCATGTGTCCGGCCTCGTCCCGGTCCAGCTGGACAGCTCCGCGGACCGCTCGTACCGCCACGTCTGACTCCTCACTTCTTCGTGCTGCTGTTCTTCGTGCCGCTCCATGGTTGTCGCGCCTGCTCGGCGCCAACCTGCGCGTTTTCAGCCTAGAGGGGCGAGGGGGCCGGCGGCCGAGGTGCTCTGTCCGTGAGACACAGCGGTCACCGGGACGCGGCGGTGGCGAGCAGCGTCCGCCGGACCCGGCCGGCCGGTGCGCCGGACAGGACGGGGACGAGCGCCACCGCAGCGGGGACCGACTGGACGAAGAGGATCTCGCGGTTCACGGTGGCCGCTCCGTACACCCCGGCGATGAGCCCGCCTGCGCCGTCCTTGCCATCGCCCAGCGCGCCCAGCAGCGCTGGGAGGATGGTCCCGGCGCCGCCGGCACCCCCGCTCCGGCTCCCGCCGCCCAGCAGGCTGCCGAGGTCGTTTCCTGCCGTGGTTCTGCCCCTCGGAAGAGGGATGGAATATCGACAATGTCGGCCAGAACCGGTGCTTCTGCCAGTCGGGCGAGTCTGCCGCCAGGTTGCTAGGCCCTCGGCGTCCGCGGGGTCACGATGCCCATGCCGGGAGCAGACAGCTCACCCGGTCGTGGCCACCACACAAGGAGCAAGCCATGGACGCACGACGAAGGACGGTCCTCACGGCAGCCGCAGCGGGCGCCGCCGGGCTGGTGACCGCTTGCGGCTCGACCGGGGACGGAGGCAGCACGGTATCCGCACCGAAGACCTCACCGGGCGTCACCCCGAGCACCACGGCAAGCGCCACGTCGCCGAAAAGTTCCCACGCGAGCGGCACGGCAAGCGCCACGACGCCGAACGGCTCCGCCGCGAGCGGCACGGTCCTCGCCAAGACCTCGGACATCCCCGTCGGCGGCGGCACGATCTTCACGGAGCAGAAGGTCGTGGTGACCCAGCCCAAGAAAGGCGAGTTCAAGGGCTTCTCCGCCATCTGCGTCCATGCGGGGTGCACCGTCGACTCGGTCAGTGACGGCACCATCAACTGTCCCTGCCACGGCAGCAAGTACCGCATCACGGACGCGGCGGTCGTGGCCGGTCCCGCGCCGGGCCCGCTGCCCACCGAACGGATCACCGTCACCGGTGACACCATCCGGCTCGCATGACACCGGCCATCCCGGCGGGAGCCGAAGCCCCCGCCGAGACGGTCGCGTCAGGGCAGTCTGCGGGCGTCACCAGCGACGACCGCCCGGCCTCCGTGGCCGCCCCTCCCCACAGCAGCTCCACCGCGGCGAAACGCACCCGGGAGGCGGGGTCATCGCGCTCGCCGGAGGGGTGTGCGCCAGTCATGCGGCCGGTGGTGACACCACGGCTCCCTGCCGCGACGCATGCGCCCTCACGTACGCTCACCTGCATGACCACCCCGGACGCCGAGGCCCTCGTACGCGACCACACGATCTACTCCTGTGTGATGGGCTCACGCGCGTTCGGGCTCGCCACGGACGGCAGTGACACCGACCGGCGCGGTGTCTTTTTGGCGCCGACCCGCCTCTTCTGGCAGTTCGACAAACCGCCGAAACACGTCGAGGGCCCGGCGGAGGAGCAGTTCTCCTGGGAACTGGAGCGCTTCTGCGAACTGGCGCTGATCGCCAACCCCAATGTCCTGGAGTGCCTGCACTCCCCCCTGGTGGAACAGGTCACCCCCGTCGGCCGCGAACTCCTCTCCCTGCGCGATGCGTTCCTGTCCCGTCTCGCCCACCGGACCTTCGTCCGCTACGCGCTGGGCCAACGCAGGAAGCTGGAGGCGGATGTCCGTAGCTACGGTGCACCGCGCTGGAAGCACGCCATGCATCTGCTGCGGCTGCTGGCGAGCGGCCGGGATCTGCTGCGTACGGGAGAGCTGACGGTCGACGTCGGCGCGGCCAGGGAGGAACTGCTCGCGGTGAAGCGCGGCGAGGTTCCCTGGCCGGAGGTCGAACGCCGGATGACCCGCCTGGCCGAGGAGAACGACGAGGCGGCCGCGGGTTCCCCGCTCCCACCGGAGCCGGACCGGGCCCGGGTGGAGGACTTCCTGATTCGCACCCGCCGAACGTCGGCGCTGTCACTCGGCGCCGGCTGAACGGGCCCGCTCGCAACCACCGCCGCTCTGCTGCCCTGTGACGGCCGGTCCGGGGCGCGCAGGGGAGTCCGCACAGGGCGATGAAGAAGACCCCGGGCTCCCCGCGTCGCGCCGGACGTTCACCGCGTGAGGAGACGCTCCGGAGGGGCACCGGATCACCACAGATCCGCGGGCAGGAGGTGGACCCCCCGCAGGTCCACATCCGGGTCCCGGGACGGAAACCCGTACAGGTGCGCCCCGGAGACCGTGGCGAACAGCAGCGGTCCGGGTTCCTCGGCGAGTACCGGGCCGAAGTCCGTGACCGGCAGCCCGGCCTCGTGCAGGTGCATCGCTTTCGTGGGCATGGATCAAGAGTCCCAGAGCGCCCCCAGCGACAGCAGATCGCTGCGGTACTCGATCCGCTCCGACCACTCCTTGGGCCAGGCCGCGGCCCCCAGATGTGCCCCGGCCAGCGCCCCGGTCAGGCAGCCGATCGAGTCGGAGTCGCCGCGTGTGCAGGCGGCCCTGCGCAGGGCGGTGACCGGTTCGTCGGGGAACAGCAGGAAGCAGTGCAGGGCCGTGGCGAGGGCGTCCTCGGCGATCCAGCCGTCACCGGTCGTCTCGCACGGGTCGTCCTCCGGTGACGGGTCGCGCAGGGCGTCCTGCACCCTGGCCAGTGCGGTCAAGCACTCGTCCCAGCCGCGCCGGATGTAGCTCTCGCCGGAGTCGTCGCCCGCGTACCGCCACAGGTCGCCGAGCCAGCGCGAGAGGTAACGGCTGCTGTTCTCGTACGCGTACGAGCGCAGCTGCCCGATCAGCCCCGCCGGCTGCGCGCCCTGCGCCAGCAGGTACACCGCGCGCGCCATCAGGTCGGAGGCGGCGAGCGCCGTGGGATGTCCGTGCGTGAGGGCGGCCTGCAACTGCGCCGCGCCGGAACGCTGTTCCTCGCTCAGCCCGGGTACGAGGCCGACGGGCGCCACCCGCATGTTGGCGCCGCAGCCCTTGGAGCCTGTCTGGCTGGCCTCCTGCCAGAGCCGGTCGCTGTCGAGCAGCCGGCAGGCAGTCATGCAGGTGCGGCCGGGGGCGCGGTTGTTGTCCGGTGAGTGGTACCACTCGACGAATTCTTCGCGTACCGGCCGGGTCAGCCGCAGCGCGGTGAGCAGCCCCCGGTCCATGGCGGTGCGGATGCCCCGCGCGAGGGCCAGCGTCATCTGGGTGTCGTCGGAGACGATCGCGGGACGCGGCAGCCGCATCTGCCGCCACGGCCCGCACTTGGCTAGGATCGAGGGCACGTTGTTGAATTCGGTCGGGAAGCCCAGCGCGTCACCGAGCGCGAGCCCGGTCAGCGCGCCGGTGGCAGCGCCTTTGGTGATGGTCCTGGTCACGATCATGTGCTTCTTCCTTCCGGTCGCAGCAGTGGAGGGTGCAGGGCGGTGGCTGCACCCGCCCGGTACAGGGCGGCCGGTTTCCCCCGTCCGCCGGTGCGGCGCGGTGATCCCTCCACGACCTGGACGAAGCCGGGCGTGGTGAGGACCTTGCGCCGGAAGTTGGGTCGGTCGAGCTCGACGCCCCAGACGGTCTCGTACACCTGTTGGAGCTCGCCGAGGGTGAACTCGGCCGGGCAGAAGGCGGTGGCAAGACACGTGTACTCGAGTTTGGCGCCGATCCTGTCGTGTGCGTCGGCGAGGATGCGGTCGTGGTCGAAGGCGAGCGCACCGAGCGCTCCGGCGTCCCACCAGCGGGCCTTGGCCGCGTCCCCGCCCCCGCGCGGCTCCGGTAGATCGGGGACGAGCGCGGCGTACGCGACGGAGACGACCCGCATCCTGGGGTCGCGGTCCGGATCGCTGTAGGTGCGCAGCTGTTCCAGGTGGAGGACGGAGACGGTGGACTCGGTCAGCCCGGTCTCCTCCGCGAGCTCCCGGCGGGCGGCGGACTCGGCGGACTCACGGGGCAGGACGAAGCCGCCGGGCAGCGCCCAGTGCCCCTTGTACGGGTCCTCGCCGCGTTCGACGAGCAGGACGTGCAGCCGTCCGCCGCGGACCGTGAAGACCGCCAGGTCGACGGTGACGGCGAACGGCTCGAAGGCATGCGGGTCGTAGCCCTCCGGGGCGGTGCTCATCGTCGCTCCGGGAGGGGTGCGGCGAAGTTCCAGCCTGCGGCGAGCAGGGCGTCGACAGCGGCGAGCGCGGTCTCCAGGCGCTTCTCATGCGTCCCGGTAAGTTCGACGAACATCCTTCCGGTGCGGGTGAGTTCGGCCCGGAACCGGTCGGTCATCCAGGGCCGCAGCTCCTCGCCGTCGCGCAGCCCGTCGTCCTCGAAAGCGACGCCGTCGTGGTCGGTGAGCAGCCACAGGTGATGGCCGACCCGGTCGGCGGTCTCCTCGACGAGCGGGTTGCGGCCGCCGACGTACCGCTCGTGCCAGACCGTGGTGGCGAAGGAGTCGGTGTCGCAGATGAGCACCGGGGACCCGGTCCGGGCGGCGGCCTCCTCCTTGGCGTTCTGCGCCTCGGCGATCAGCGGGAAGTCGTCGGTGGTGAAGGCGACGTCCTCCCACTGCGCCTGGGGCCACTGGGCGCGCAGTGCGGCCAGCTTCTGTTCGCTGAACTCCCGCCCGTACTCGGCGACGTACCGGGTCTGTGCCCAGACGCCGCCGCGCCGCCGGTAGTGGTCGGCGAGGGCGCGGGCCATCGTGGTGGTTCCGGTGGACTCGGCGCCGAGGACGACGATCCGGCGGGTGAGCGCGGCTCGCACGGGCGGTTCGAGGAAGTCCCAGCAGCCCACCGGGTCCTTCCGGACGGCGGTGCCGGAGACCGGAAAGACCGTGCGGCCGGGGTCGACGCAGACGGATTCGGCGCCGAAGCGGCGGGCCAGTTCGTCCCCGTACGACTCCGAGGTGAAGACGGCGTCGACCGGTTCCGGGACGGCCTCGGTGAAGACAGCCATGTGGGCGTCCCAGATCGCCGGGTCGTGGAGATCCATCCAGGTGTCGTCGACGGCGCCGACGACCCGTACGTCCGGGTGCACCTCCCGCATCCAGGCGACGCGATCGGCAAGCGGGACGGACTCGACGGAGGCGGCGCAGACCAGGACGGTCAGCCGCTCGCAGCGGTCCTGGGCGGTGCGGACGAGGTGGTGATGGCCGGCGTGCGGCGGATAGAACTTACCGAGCACGAGCCCGTGCGCGAACCGCTTCATCGGGCCACCTCCGCCAACTCCCGCTGCCGCACGGCGAGATCAAGCTTCCAGTTGCGCAGCCCGACCAGACACAGCGTCAGGAACCCGACGTAGAGCAGGGAAGTCAGATAGAGCTCCTTGTACGCGTAGAGCGGGATGTACACCACGTCGGCGGCGATCCACAGCCGCCACGACTCGACCAGCTTCCGGCACTGCCCGTACGTCGCCGCCAGCGACAGCGCGGTCGTCAGCGCGTCCCAGAACGGCACGGTCGAGTCGGTGGCACGGTCGAGCAGGACGGTCAGGGCGAGGGTCCCCGCCGCCCCTGCCGCGCACAGCCAGGCCCATTCGGTGCGCGTGGTACTGCGCACCGGCAGGGCGGACGAACCCGGTCCACCCCCGTGGGTCCAGGTCCACCAGCCGTACACGGCAAGGGTGATGAAGACGATCTGCAGGCCGGCGTCGGCGTACAGACCGGACTGGGTGAACAGCAGGATGAAGAAGAGGTTGTTGGCGATACCGATCGGCCAGTTGGCGAGGTGCTGACGGGCCACGAGCCAGACGCACAGCGCTCCGCTGCCGAAGCCGAGGACTTCGGTCCAGCTGACCGGGGTGTCCAGGACCGTCACCAAGGGTTGCTGCAGGGGATCGAGGATGTCCGCGAGACTCACACCCGCCTCCTTAATAGTCATCCTGACTATAAAGGCACAATGACGGCAGTAAAAGACCCGCGACCGATTCCTGTTCGAAAATCGAAGCCAGGAACCGGCCGCGGGCCGGAGAGCGGGCGGAGCCGCGGGCGAAGGGGCCCTAAAGACCGACCTCCCGCATCAGCATGCCCACCTCGGTGTTGGTGAGGCGGCGGAGCCAGCCGGACTTCTGGTCGCCCAGCGGGATCGGCCCGAAGGACGTCCGTACGAGCCGCTCGACCGGGAAGCCCGCCTCGGCCAGCATGCGGCGGACGATGTGCTTGCGGCCCTCGTGGAGGGTCACCTCGACCAGGTAGTTCTTGCCGGTGTTCTCGACGACCCGGAAGTGGTCGGCGCGGGCGTACCCGTCCTCCAGCTGGATGCCGTCCTTGAGGCGCTTGCCCAGCTCACGCGGGAGTGGTCCCTGAATGGCGGCCAGGTAGGTCTTCTTCACGCCGTACTTGGGGTGGGTGAGACGGTGGGCCAGCTCGCCGTGGTTGGTGAGCAGGATGATGCCCTCGGTCTCGGTGTCCAGCCGGCCGACGTGGAAGAGGCGCGTCTCGCGGTTGGTGACGTAGTCGCCGAGGCACTGGCGGCCGTCCGGGTCCTCCATCGAGGAGACGACACCGGCGGGCTTGTTCAGCGCGAAGAAGAGATACGACTGGGCGGCGACGGTCAGACCGTCGACCTTGATCTCGTCCTTGTGCACATCGACGCGCATGCCCTGCTCGACGACGATCTGTCCGTTGACCTCGACACGGGACTGCTCGATCAGCTCCTCGCACGCGCGGCGCGAACCCATGCCGGCGCGGGCGAGGACCTTCTGCAGGCGCTCACCCTCCTGCTCGGCGCCCGGGAATGTCTTGGGCGTCCTGATGTCGGGCTTGTTCGCGTACCTGTCCCGGTTGCGCTGCTCAATCTTGGCGTCGAGCTCGCGCGGACGGGACGGGGCGCCCTGCAGTCCACGCCGCGGGCCGCCGCTCCTGCCGCCGCCCTGCGCGGTCTTCGGCCCGCCCTTGGCGCCACCGCGCGCCGCGGCGCCGCGGCCCTTGCGGGGGCCGTCGCCGCTCTTCTCGCCGGCACCGGTCGTGCCGCCCACGTCGTAGCGGCGCTCCTCGGGCCGGGGCCGGCGGGGACGCTGGTCCTGCCTGTCGTCACGCCCGGCGCCGCCACCCCGGGGGTTCCGGTTGCCGCCGCTCTTGCCGCTGCCGCTGTTCCTGCCACTGCTTCGCATCAAAATTCCGTCTTGTCGTCTGCGTGAGTATCCGGGGTGTCCGGTGCGTCCGGATCGAACGACGGCACACCCTCTAGCGTCTCAGCCTCGATCGCGTCCGCCTCGGGGAGGAAGGGCGCGAGCTCCGGGAGCTCATCCAGGCCGCGCAGGCCCATCCGCTCCAGAAAGTAGTTCGTCGTCCTGTACAGGATCGCACCTGTTTCGGGTTCCGCGCCCGCTTCCTCTACCAGGCCCCTCTGCAGGAGGGTCCGCATCACGCCGTCACAGTTCACACCGCGCACCGCGGAGACGCGTGAGCGGCTGACCGGCTGCCGGTACGCGACCACTGCCAGGGTCTCCAGAGCGGCCTGGGTGAGCCGGGCCTGCTGGCCGTCCAGTACGAAGCCCTCGACGGCCTCCGCGTACTCCGGGCGCGTGTAGAAGCGCCAGCCGCCCGCAACCAGCCTGAGATCGAAACCGCGGCGCTGCACGGTGTACTCGTCGGCCAGCTCCCGCAGCGCGTCGGCGACGGCCCGCCGGGGCCGCTCCAACACCTTGGCCAGGTGTTCCTCGGTGGCGGGCTCGTCGACGACCATCAGGACCGCCTCCAGAGCGGGCTTGAGTTCAAGATCCGCGACGGTGGCGCCGACGCCGTCCTGCTCGCTGCGCTCAGTCATGCCTCTGCGTCCTCCTGTACATCCTGGTCGAACTCGTCCGTCACCCTCGGTGAGGCATCCGCTCCCCCGGACCAGCGCACCATGAGCTCGCCGAGCGCCTCCTCCTGGTCGAGGGTGACGGCCTTCTCCCGGTACAGCTCCAGCAGCGCGAGGAACCGGGCGACGACGGTGAGGGTGTCCGTGGCGTCCTCGGTGAGCTGCCCGAAACTGATCTCCCCCGCCTCCCGCAGCCTCGCCACCACGATCTCGGCCTGCTCCCGCACGCTGACCAGCGGGGCGTGGATGTGATCGACATACACCTGCGGCTTGGGCTTGGGCTGCATCGCCTTCACGGCGAGCCTGGCGAACCCCTCGGCACCGATGCTGATGACCACCTCGGGCAGCAGCTCGGCATGGTGCGCCTCCAGCCCGACGGTCCGTGGAAAACGCCGTCCCTCCGACTCGAGCCGGGCGCTGAAGATCTCCGCGATGCGTTTGTACGCGCGGTACTGCAGGAGCCGCGCGAAGAGCAGGTCGCGCGCTTCGAGCAGCGCGAGATCCGCCTCGTCCTCGACCTCGGCGGCGGGCAGCAGGCGGGCCGCCTTGAGATCAAGCAGGGTCGCGGCGACGACGAGGAACTCGGTGGTCTGGTCGAGATCCCAGTCCGGCCCCATGGCCCGGATGTGGGCCATGAACTCATCCGTGACCTTGGAGAGAGCGACTTCGGTCACATCGAGCTTGTGCTTGGAGATGAGCTGCAGAAGAAGATCGAACGGTCCCTCGAAGTTGGCAAGCCGAACGGTGAACCGCCCGTCGCCCGCGGGTTCAGCGGGTTCAGCGGGCCCGGCGGGATCCGGCAGCTCCAGCTCTGCGGGCTCTGCGGGCTCTGCGGGCTCCGAGAGTTCTGCGAGCGCCGCAGGCTCTCTGGCGGCAGCGGGGCCACCGGCGTCCGCGGACGCGGTGCCGTGCCCGTCCGCCGCGGTCGCCCCGTCGCCGTGCGCCGACGTCACGTCGCCATGGGTGACCGCCGAGGACTCCGTGGTCCCGGTGCCGGGGAGAGGCGTGGCGGGCGGCACGGCCGGGGCGCCTGGCTCCCCCGGCCACCCGGTCACCGACGCCTCCTCCGCACCCGGCGCAGGCCGGCCCCCCGGACCACGCCCCAGGGGGCGCCGGGGCGTGCGGGCGAGCTCGTCGTTCGTCGGCATGGAGGTCCAGGGTGCGGCGGGATACGGGCGGCGGGCGGCAGCCCGTTCAGGACGGGCCGGACCGCCGGTCGGCGATGGCCGCTACGGTACGGTCCGCCCGCTGAGCAGCGCGGCTCTCCGGGCAGGCTACCGGCGCCCCGCCGGTCAGCGGCCGCGCAGCCGCCGTACGAGGATGCTCGCGTCGCCCCGCGCCTCCAGGTCCGCGAGGACCACCGCGACCGCCTCACGGACGATCCGCCCGCGGTCGACGGCGAGCCCGTGCTCGCCGCGCAGCACGAGCCGCGCGTGCTCGAGGTCCATCAGTTCCTCGGCGGAGACATAGACAGTGATCTTCTCGTCGTGGCGTTCCCGGCCGCTGGGCCGCCGGTTCGCTCCGCGCCCGCCTCCGCGCCTGCGCTGCTGCTGGACGGCCGGAACGGCCTCCTGCTTCGCGGTGGCGGAAGGGGAGGAGGCCGAGGGGCGGCGGGCCGCCTGCGCGGCCACGGCCACCCGGTCGCTGTCGTCGCCGCGGCTGTGGGAATCCCCCGCGTCGGCGTCCGCCGGCGCGTGCTCCTCCTGGGGGTGTACGGCGCCGGCCTCGGCCGCTCCCCCGGTCGCTCCGGAGCTGTCCGCCGCAGTCTCGTTCTCACCGGCCGGAGCCGGTACCCGCGCCTCGCCGTTCGCCTTGCGCCGCCGGTCCGCGGGGGACGAGGACTGCAGCCCCACCCCCCCGGTGGTACGGAACAGTTCGTCGGCCCCGGGCAGACTCACTCGGCGTGACACCGGGCGAGCACCTCCCTGGCGAGCTGGCGATAGGCGGCGGCACCGACCGAGTTGGAGGCGTACGTGGTGATGGGCTCACCGGCGACCGTGGTCTCCGGGAAACGCACGGTGCGCCCGATCACCGTGTGGTAGACGTGCTCGTCGAAGGCCTCGACGACCCGCGCGAGCACCTCGCGGCTGTGCACCGTACGGGAGTCGTACATGGTCGCAAGGATGCCGTCGAGCTCCAGCTCCGGGTTGAGCCGCTCCTGGACCTTCTCGATGGTCTCGGTGAGCAGTGCCACGCCGCGCAGAGCGAAGAACTCGCACTCGAGCGGCACTATCACCTTGTGAGCGGCCGTCAGGGCGTTCACCGTGAGCAGGCCCAGCGAGGGCTGACAGTCGATCACGATGTAGTCGTAGTCGGCCATCAGCGGCTTCAGGGCGCGCTGCAGTGTGGACTCCCGGGCCACCTCGCTGACCAACTGCACTTCGGCAGCCGACAGGTCGATGTTGCTCGGGAGCAGGTCCATGTTGGGCACGGCGGTCTTCAGGAGGACCTCGTCGGCCGACATGCCCCGCTCCATGAGCAGGTTGTAGACCGTGAGGTCGAGCTCCATCGGATTGACGCCGAGACCGACGGACAGGGCGCCCTGCGGGTCGAAGTCGACGAGCAGGACACGGCGTCCGTACTCCGCGAGTGCGGCACCCAGGTTGATGGTCGACGTGGTCTTGCCGACGCCACCCTTCTGGTTGCACATCGCGATGATCTTCGCGGGACCGTGATCGGTCAGCGGACCCGGGATCGGGAAGTAGGGCAGGGGCCGACCGGTCGGGCCGATCCGCTCGCGGCGCTGGCGGGCAGCGTCGGGCGCGAGGGTGGCCGCGTACTCCGGATCGGGCTCGTACTCGGCGTCGGGGTCGTAGAAGTGCCCCTGGGGCACCTCGTCGAAGTCGGCGAAGTGGGCGGTCTCTCGGCCACTCTCGTTGCCGGCCATGGCGTTCACGTTTAGGCCGTCCATCATCTGGGGGGCTGTCGTCATGTGCTGGTGGGTGGCGAAGGTGCGGACAGCGACGGAGCCGACAGCCTCCAGCCCGTTCGGGCTCTGGCCCCGTGCAGGCATCCCTGGTTGAACACCCCCGGGAGTAAATGTCGACTCATTCACAAGTCGTCTTACCTCCTTGGACGTGACCAGGAAACTTATCGATAGGTCAGCGTGACACCATGCCGACGATTGGCGACTCTATGGCGTGTCACCGGTTCGCAGCAACACAATCCGCCGGACCCGGCCCGATGTGTCGGCAATCGAACACCCCCCTGTCAAGGGTGCACAGTCATTCCGGCGCACATTTCACAACTGCACGAAACGGGCAAAGAGTTACATTCATCGCGAGTTGCGCGAAGGCCTCACGGGGGCCCACACACGTCCGGCCGGACCTTGCTCGGCAAGGTCCGGCCGGACGTGCGGGGTTGACGGGATGCGTTGACTCGTCAGCCGAGAAGGGTGCTCAGCTCGACGTGCTCCAGGCCGTGCGCCTCCGCCACCTCGCGGTAAACGACCTGGCCCTCATGGGTGTTGAGGCCCTTTGCAAGCGCGGCGTCGCGGCGCAGCGCCTCGACCCAGCCGCGGTTCGCGAGCTCCAGGATGTACGGCAGCGTCGCGTTGGTGAGCGCGTACGTGGAGGTGTTCGGCACCGCGCCGGGCATGTTGGCGACGCAGTAGAAGACCGAGTTGTGGACCATGAAGGTCGGGTCGGCGTGCGTCGTCGGGTGCGAGTCCTCGAAGCAACCACCCTGGTCGATTGCAATGTCGACAAGTACACTTCCGGGCTTCATCTTGGCGACGAGCTCGTTGGTGACCAGCTTCGGAGCCTTCGCGCCGGGGATCAGCACGGCGCCGATGACGAGGTCGGCCTCGACGACGGCCTTCTCCAGCTCGAAGGCGTTGGAGACGACGGTCTTGACCTTGGTGCCGAAGACCTTGTCGGCCTCGCGCAGCTTGTTGATGTCCTTGTCGAGCAGCGTGACGTGGAAGCCGAGCCCGACGGCGATCTGCGTGGCGTTCCAGCCGGAGACGCCGCCGCCGATGACGACCGCCTCACCGGGGGCCGTACCCGGGACGCCGCCCGGCAGCACACCACGGCCACCGACCGAGCGCATCAGGTGGTAGGCGCCGACCTGGGGGGCCAGGCGGCCCGCGACCTCGGACATCGGCGCGAGCAGCGGGAGCGCGCGGTTCGCGGTCTCGACGGTCTCGTACGCGATGGCGGTGGTGCCGGACTCCAGCAGGGCGTCCGTGCACTCGCGGGAGGCGGCGAGGTGCAGGTAGGTGAAGAGCGTCTGGTCCTTGCGGAGGCGGTGGTACTCCTCAGCAACCGGCTCCTTGACCTTCAGCAGCAGGTCGGCCGTGGCCCAGACCTCGTCGGCGGTGGGCAGAATCTGCGCACCGGCGGCGGCGTACTCCTCGTCCGTGATCGAGGACCCGACGCCGGCGTTCTGCTCGACGACGACCTGGTGGCCGTTGCGGACGAGCTCATGCACACCGGCGGGCGTGATGGCCACGCGGAACTCGTTGTTCTTGACTTCGCGGGGGATGCCGACCTTCACGTCGATCACGGTCCTTGACTCAGAGGGTTACTCGGGCATGGCGGTACATACCCGGACACACTTAGTGTAAATGGAGACACCACGGAGGTTCGCGGTAAGACCAGTCTAATGAAGGGCTTCCTGCTGTCTAGCCTTACAAAGCATTAATTTTCTGCCGACGTACTGCGGATTTCGCAGGTAGAGCCCTTCTCGCCCAGCAGCCTGTCCGCCATACTGCGGTGCAGCCGGGCCGCAGCGGGGTCCCCGAGCCGTTCGAGGGTGTCGGCCAGCCGCAGCTCCAGCGCCGCCTGCAGGCGTCCGTCCTTGGCCTGCCGCGCCCACTCCACGGCCTCCTGGCAGGTCTGCAGCGCCTCCTGCGGCCGCCCCGCATACTCCTGCACCCGCGCGGCCTCACTGAGCGCCCGCGCCTGGGCGGGCAGGTCACCGAGCCTGCGGTACCCGGCTGCCGCGGCCCGCCAGTTCCGCAGCGCCTCGCCGTACCGCCCGGCATAGGTATGGACGGCGCCGAGCCGCCCGTACAACCGCGCCTCGTCGGCGCGCTCGTCCTGGGTGAGCCGCTGCGCGAGCGCCCGGCCGAACCAGTCGGAGGCCCGGTGGAAATCCCCCAGCTCAGCGTAGGCGCCGCCTACGGATTCCATCGCCCTGCCGGTCGCGTACGGGTCCTTCGCCGCCCGCCCGGCGTCCAGCGCGGCCCGGTATCGGGTCAGCGCCTCCTTCGTACGCCCGGTCCTGGCATCCAGATCGGCGAGATTGAGCAGCGCGGCAGCCTGCTCACGGGGCAGCTCGCGCCGCTCGGCGACGGCCAGGACCAGTCCGTGCAGCCCGTACAGATCGGGTGCGGCGGCCTCGGTGCCCTGGTGCACGGCCAGCGCCCGCACCAGCGCGGCCACCAACCGCCGCGCCAGGGTGTCGAGTTCACCGTCCTCGACGGCGATCCGGGCGGAAGCGAGCAGAGCGGGCCGGCGGATCCGCAGCCAGGCGGCGGCCGCTTCGGGATGCGGGAAACGCAGCGAGCGCGGCAGACCGGCGAGCTCCTTGCCCGCCGGGCTGCCCTCCGGCTCGGTGACCGCCCGGCAGGACTGCAGCTGCCGTACAGTCCGCTCCAGCATCCGGGCCCGGGCCAGCTGGATCTCGGCCGGCCGGTCCCGGTCCGCCAGCAGGGCGCGCAGCAACGGAACGAGGCAGCCGGGCACCTCGTACTGCGAAAGCTCCGCGCCATCGGTCCGCAGCAGGCCCAGCAGGACGAAGTCGTCGAGGGTCGACTGGGCGGCCGAGACCGAGCAGCCGGCCAGCGCGGAGGCGGTGTGGGCGTCGGCGAGTCCGGCCGGGGCGAGCGCGAGCAGGCGCAGTATCCGGGCAGCGATCGGCGGCAGGGACTCGTGGACCAGCCGGAAGGCACGGGCCAGCGGGCGGGCACCGGTGGACTGCTCGTCGTCGTCCGGCAGCTCGCGCAGCTGCTTGGTGACGTCGGCGACCGATGCCATCGGATGGGTGGCGAGCCAGCCGCTGATCATGACCAGGGCGGCCGGCTGCCCGCCGCACACCTCGGCAAGGGTCTCGGCGGTCCGCGGGTCGACGGTGATCCTGACCTGGCCGATGGTGCGGGCGAGCAGCTGGACGGCGGAGCCCGCGTCAAGACCGCCGAGGGTGCAGGGCCGGACGCCGGGAATGCCGGTCAGCGGGCCCTGCGCGGTGGCGACGACGAGGCAGTCCGGGTTGTCCGGCAGCAGCGGATCAACCTGCTCGGCGTCGGCCGCATCGTCGAGCAGCAGCAGGGCGCTCCGCGCGGCGAGGGCCTCGCGGACCATCTCGGACAGTTCGTCACCGTCCGCGCCGGGCGGGCCGGTGACGCCCAGTTGGTCGAGGAGCTCGCGTGCGGTGCGTTCGGTGGGGACGGGGGCGCCGCCGGGTTCGGTGAGCCGGACCCGGAGCAGCCCGTCGGGGTAGTCGCCGGAGTCCATGAGCCCGCGGGCGAGTTCCTCGGCGAGTGCGGTGCGTCCGGAGCCGGGGCGTCCGGCGATCAGCAGGACCCGGGCACGGGCGGTCTTGCGGCCGGCCAGGGTGTCCAGCCCGGCCCGTTCGATATCGTCCCGCAGCGCCTTCAACTCGCGTTCGCGGCCGAAGAATCGGGGTGGTGCGGCGCCGGACGGCTCCTCGGTACCCGCTGCCGTCGCCGGGCCGCTGGTGTCCACCGCCTGATCCGTCACGGGCCACGCTCCACTTCGCTGCACGCGTTGCCCGCCGGGACTCCGGACAGGGCATTCCGAGCGTAGTTCAGGCGTATGCGCCCTCAGAGTGGAGCGCGGCAGGGCATCCCCCGATCGGATCGGCAGTTCGTCCGATCGGAAGACTTACATACAGCCGCCAGGCGAAGGATTGAGCCATGGTGAGGGACGACAACGCCGCGAAATGCGTGCCCCAGCCCGTGACGCCGCCTCCCATGTGCCGGTCGGTCTTATCTCCGTCCCGATGGGCCGGCGGACCGTCAGACCTCGAACGGCCGGGCCGGCCACGGCGCCTCGGCCGGCCGCAACGAATCGATCCCGTCACCGGCGAGCACCGCCGCGAGCGAGAGGACACCCACCACGAGGCAGTTGTTGTGCAACTCCCCGGCGAGCACCCCCCGTACAAGTTCCTGCAGCTCCACCCGTGCCAGCTCCATGTCGGCCTCCTCCTCGGAGACCGCGAAGCGCTCACCGTCCGCCTCGGAGAGGTTCCGGGCGAGGAAGATCCGTACGGCTTCGTCGCAGCCGCCGGGTGTGGTGTAGACGTCGGTCAGCACCCGCCAGTCCTCGGCCTTGGCGTACGCCTCCTCGTAGAGCTCGCGCTGCGCCGCGTGCAGCGGATTCTCACCGGGGACGTCGAGCAGTCCGGCGGGGATCTCCCAGAGCTTGTGGCGCACGGGGTGCCGGTACTGCCGCAATACGAGAACCCGGCCGGCGTCGTCGAGTGCGAGCACGGCGACCGATCCGGGGTGGACCTGGTAGTCACGGCGGACGACCGATCCGTCGGGCATCACCACGTCATCGGTGCGGACGCTGGTCTTGTTGCCCGTGAAGGGGGTCCCGGTCGCAGTGACCTGCCACTCCTCGGGCGTGTCCTGGATAACCATCTACGTCCTCCCACAAAAACAGAAACCGGGGTACGGATCCTCGATCGATCCGTACCCCGGTCAACGGTAACGCCTGCCTGCCGCCGGACTACTTGCCCGACGTGGCGCCCTGCTTGCTGTCTGTCCGGGCGCCCGTCCTGCGCTCGACGGCCGCCTTCACCAGGCCCGCGAAGAGCGGGTGCGGGCGCGTCGGGCGGGAACGGAGCTCCGGGTGCGCCTGGGTGGCGACCAGGTAGGGGTGGATCTCCCGCGGGTACTCGACGTACTCGACGAGCTTGTTGTCCGGCGAGGTGCCGGAGAAGACCAGACCGGCCTTCTTCTCCAGCTCGGCGCGGTAGGCGTTGTTGACCTCGTAGCGGTGGCGGTGACGCTCCTCCACGTACGGCTGGTCGCCGTAAGCCTCACGGACCACCGAGCCCTCGGCGAGCTTCGCCGGGTACAGGCCGAGCCGCATAGTGCCGCCCAGGTCACCCGCGCCCTCGACGTAGGCGAGCTGCTCCTCCATCGTCGAGATGACGGGGTGGGAGGTGGCGGCGTCGAACTCGGTCGAGTTGGCGTCGGGGATCTCGGCGAGGTTGCGCGCGGCCTCGATCACGATGCACTGCAGGCCGAGGCAGAGGCCGAGCAGCGGCACCTTGTTCTCACGGGCGTACTGAATGGCACCGATCTTGCCGTTGACACCGCGGTCGCCGAAGCCGCCGGGGACGCAGATGGCGTCGACGTCGGAGAGCTGCCTGGCGGCACCGGCCGGGGTCTTGCAGTCGTCGGAGGCGACCCACTTGACCTTGACCCGGGCCTTGTTCGCGAAGCCGCCGGCCCGGATGGCCTCGGTGACGGAGAGGTACGCGTCGGGCAGGTCGATGTACTTGCCGACGAGCGCGACGGTGACCTCGTGGTCGGGGTTGTGGACGCGGTCCAGCAGGTCGTCCCAGGTGGTCCAGTCGACATCGCGGAACGGCAGGTCGAGCTTGCGCACCACGTACGCGTCCAGACCCTCGGTGTGCAACACCTTCGGAATGTCGTAGATCGACTTGGCGTCCACACAGGCCACCACAGCGGCTTCGTCGACGTCGCACATCAGCGAGATCTTGCGCTTGATGGCGGTCGGTACGTCACGGTCGGCGCGCAGCACGATGGCGTCCGGCTGGATACCGATGTTGCGCAGCGCCGCGACGGAGTGCTGGGTGGGCTTGGTCTTGAGCTCGCCGGACGGGCCGATGTACGGCAGCAGCGAGATGTGCACGACGAAGACGTTGTCCCGGCCGACCTCGTGACGGACCTGGCGGACGGTCTCCAGGAACGGCAGCGACTCGATGTCGCCGACCGTGCCGCCGACCTCGGTGATGACGACGTCGACGTCGTCGGTGGCCATGCGGCGGATGCGGTGCTTGATCTCGTTGGTGATGTGCGGGATGACCTGCACGGTGTCACCGAGGTACTCGCCGCGCCGCTCCTTGGCGATGACCTGCGAGTACACCTGGCCGGTCGTGACGTTGGCGGATCCGTCGAGGTCGACGTCGAGGAAGCGCTCGTAGTGGCCGATGTCCAGGTCGGTCTCGGCGCCGTCGTTGGTGACGAACACCTCGCCGTGCTGGAACGGGTTCATCGTGCCCGGGTCGACGTTCAGATAGGGGTCGAGCTTCTGCATGGTGACCCGAAGGCCCCGCGCCTTGAGCAGGGCACCCAGGCTGGAGGCAGTCAGACCCTTGCCGAGGGATGAGGCGACACCCCCGGTGACGAAGATGTGCTTGGTCGTCGTGGATGTGGGCTGCATAGCCAAAGGGGGCTCCCGTGGTCGCGGATCTTGAGGTGCGTACCGGCGTTTCCATCCGGAGATTCGGAGGTGCCGTCGCTGCGGTTCGGGGTCCTCGTCCGCTGTTGCTGACGACCACCGGTCCACGGGCTACCAGGGTATCAGCGACTGGGGGAGCCCGCTTCCGGCCACACCTGGCACACTCGTTGCACAGAATCACCGCACCACCTTCACGCCCCACCCGTTCGGCGCAGACGTGTTGCCGGGACCGTCGCGCGGATCATGCACGTGCGTCGTATCCTGCTCGGACACTCGCCCCGGGCGAGGCATTGGAGCCCTCGGCTCACCACAACAACCCCTTGCAACGACCTCTTGACCCGCAGTAAGCGCCCCACGGGGCGACATGGCCGTTCGACTGGAGATGCACGTGGCCGGGCGCATCGAGGATTACGCACTCATCGGAGACATGCAGACCGCTGCCCTGGTCTGCCGGGACGGCACGGCCGACTGGCTGTGCCTGCCCCGCTTCGACTCGCATGCCATCTTCGCGGGACTGCTGGGTACCGAGGAGCACGGCTTCTGGCGCCTGGGCCCCGCGTACGCGACCGGGACGGAGCCGCCGGCAGCGGACCGGCGGCGCTACCGTGGGGACTCCCTCATCCTGGAGTCGGAGTGGGATACGCCGCGCGGCACGGTCCGCGTGACCGACTTCATGCCCCCGCGTGACGGCGCGCCGCAACTGATCCGGATCGTGGAAGGGATCAGCGGCCGGGTGCCGATGCGCTCCGAGCTGCGGATGCGGTTCAGCTACGGGCGGGTCATCCCGTGGGTGCACAGGGTCGACGGCCGTACGGTCGCGGTCGCCGGCCCGGACTCCGTCTGGCTGGACACGCCCGCCGACACGTACGGCGAGAACCTCACGACGTACTCCGACTTCACCGTCGCACCGGGAGACCGGATCGCCTTCACCATCAGCTGGCAGCCCTCGCATCACGAGCCGCCCGGACTGCCGGACCCCGAGGGGTCGCTGGAGGCGACGGAGGACTTCTGGCGCGAGTGGGTCGAGCAGTGCACGTACCACGGCCCCTACCGCGAGGCGGTGGTCCGCTCCCTGATCACCCTGAAGGCACTGACGTACGCGCCTACCGGCGGCATCGTCGCCGCCCCGACCACCTCCCTGCCGGAGGACATCGGCGGCTCGCGGAACTGGGACTATCGCTACACCTGGCTGCGCGACGCGGCGATCACCCTCTCCTCGCTGCTGCGCACCGGTTACCGCGAGGAGGCCCGCGCCTGGCGCGAGTGGCTGCTGCGGGCGGTCGCGGGTGACCCGGAGAACCTGCAGATCATGTACGGCATCGCGGGCGAGCGCGAGCTGGGCGAGGCCGAGCTGGACTGGCTGCCCGGTTACGAGAATTCAAGCCCGGTCCGGGTCGGCAACGGCGCGGCGGGACAGCTGCAGCTCGATGTGTACGGCGAGGTCATCGAGGCGCTGCACCTCGCCCACATGACGGGCCTGACCCGCAACGACTACGCGACGGGGCTGCAGCTCAAGCTGATCTCGTACCTGGAGAACCACTGGGACGAACCGGACGAGGGCATCTGGGAGGTGCGCGGGCCGCGCCGTCACTTCGTCCACTCCAAGGTCATGGCCTGGGTCGCCGTCGACCGCACCATCAAGCTGATCGAGTCCGGGGACATCGAGGGACCTCTGGAGCGGTGGCGGGAACTGCGCGACACCATCCACCGCGCTGTCTGCGAAAACGGCTACGACAAGGAACGCAACACCTTCACCCAGTCCTACGGGTCGAGGGAGCTCGACGCGTCGCTGCTGCTGATCCCGCAGATGGGCTTCCTGCCCCCGGACGACAAGCGGGTCATCGGCACGATCGAGGCGATCCAGCGCGAGCTGTCCACGGAGGACGGCTTCGTGCTGCGCTACCCCACCAGGGGCGAGGACGCGGGCGTCGACGGTCTCGAGGGCGACGAGGGAGCGTTCCTCGCGTGCTCGTTCTGGCTGGCCGACGACCTGGCGATGATCGGACGGGTCGACGAGGCACGCCAGCTCTTCGAACGGCTGCTCTCGCTCCGGAACGACCTGGGACTGCTCGCAGAGGAGTGGGATCCGCGGCTGCAGCGGCAGGTGGGGAACTTCCCGCAGGCGTTCAGCCATGTGCCGCTGATCGACACGGCGCTGCGGCTGACGGCGAGCGGGGCCTACGTCGGCTGACCGCCGGCCGCCGGTTGCGTGGCAGGGCGGTTCCCGGGCCGGTGCGGTCCGGGAACCGCCCTACGATGGAACTGACCTGTCACGCCCTCGGAAGGGGGCATCATGACGCCCCGCAGTACCACCGGCACCACCGGTACGACGGACCTCGCCGTGGACAGTCTCCGCCGCGATCTCACCGGCGATGCCTTCGCACCCGGGGACGCCGGATACGACGAGGCGCGCATGATCTTCAACGGCATGATCGACCGGCGGCCCGCAGTGGTCGCCCAGTGCGCGTCGGAGGCGGACGTGGCGCTGTCGGTCCGGTTCGCCCGTGAGCACGGCCTGGAGATCGCGGTCCGTGGCGGCGGCCACAGCGTCGCGGGCATGTCACTCACCGACGGCGGACTGGTGGTCGACCTCCGCCGCATGAACAGCGTGACGGTCGCCCCGAACGACCAGGCGGCACGCATCGGCGGCGGCGCGACCATGAGCGATCTGGACCGGGCCACCCAGCCGTACGGTCTGGCGACCACCGGTGGCCGGGCCTCCACCACCGGTGTGGGCGGCTTCACACTGGGCGGCGGCTCGGGCTGGCTGGAGCGGAGATTCGGTCTGGCCTGCGACAACCTGCTGGCCGCCGAGCTGGTGACCGCGGACGGCAGCACCGTCCACGCGAGCCTCGACGAGAATCCTGAACTTTTCTGGGCGCTGCACGGCGGCGGCGGCAACTTCGGCGTCGCCACCTCACTCACCATCGACCTGCACGAACTGCCGGAGATGTCCTTCGCGCTGCTGCTGTACCGTCCGGAGGCCGGTCCCGACGTGCTGCGTGCGTACCGGGACCTGATGGCCTCCGCACCGGACGAGGCCGGCGGAGCCCTTCTCTACATCACCGGGCCGCCCGAGGACTTCGTACCGGAGCATCTGGTCGGCGCACTCGTCTGCGGCGTCCTGCTCACCTGTACCGGGCCGTCGGCCCGGGCTCGGGAACTGGCCGGGCCGCTGCTCGCCCTCGACCACGAGTCCGAGGTGATCACCGACATCCCGTACGCGGACCTGCAGTGCATGCTCGACGCCCCGCCCGGGATGCGGAACTACTGGTCCGCCGAGTACCTGGACACCTTCCCCGACGAAGCGGTGGACCTGTTCTGCTCCCGCGCCGCCGACATGCCCGTCCCCTCCGCTTCGCAGCACGCCCTCTTCCCGATGGGCGGCGCGGTGGCCCGCGGCCCCGCCGAGTACCCGCTGCCGTGGCGCACCGCCCGCTGGGCCGTGCACCCGTTCGGCGTCTGGGAGAGCCCGTCCGACGACGCGCGCGGCCGCCAGTGGGTACATCAGGTGCGCACCGATGTGCGCCCCTGGTCCACCGGCGCCGTCTACCTCAACTTCATCGGGCGCGAGGGCCCGGGCCGGGTCGTCGCCGGACTCGGCGCCGAGAACCACGCCCGGCTCGCCGCGGTCAAGGCCGCGTACGACCCTGACAACGTGTTCCACCTCAACCACAATATTGAGCCTGCCGCCGCCCGGTGAACTCCCCCGACGACGGCTCCGCAGCCCCCGGCCGGTACCTTCCTGACCAGGAACGACAGCCCGCCCGACCCGAACAGAAGCACGAGGCCAGAACCAGTGGAGAACCAAGGCGGAATCACCGTGCAGCGCGCCCTGGAGCTGCCGGGGCTGCGCAGCGGACTCCCCGAGGTGGTGGCCGGCGCGGACCGGCTGAACCGCACGGTGCGCTGGGTGCACGCGGGCGAGGTCCCGAACATCGCATCCCTCCTCAAGGGCGGTGAGCTGCTGCTCACCACCGGTCTGGGGCTCGGCACCCGCCCCGCCGAGCAGCGCACCTTCGTGCGCAGGCTCGCCGACCGCGGGATCGCCGCCCTGGTGGTGGAGCTCGGGCCGCGCTTCAGCAGACTGCCCGCCTCGATCGTGGACGCCGCGCGGGCAGCTGGTCTGCCGCTCGTGCAGCTGCACCGCGAGGTGCCGTTCGTGACGGTGACCGAAGAGATCCACACCGAGATCGTCAACGGCCATTACGCGCTGCTGCGGCAGGCGGAGGACGTGCACCGGCGGTGCACGGAGGCGCTGCTCGGCGGCGGCGGGGTCCCGCAGGTGCTCGGCATCCTGGCGGACTTCACCGCCAACCCGGTCTTCCTGGAGACGGCTGACGGCCAGCTGCTGTACGCGGCGGGCACCGAGTCCGGTCCGGTCTCCGCCGATCCGCTCCAGGTGTGGGACGGGATGCGCGGCGGCCGGGCGGCCCGCGAGGCACCGCCCACGGGTGCGGTGCTGGTGGATGTGCCGGGCGGCGGCCCCGGGTCCGGTTCGGTACGGGCCAGGCTGGTGCTCCTCGCGGTGTCCGGGCCGCTGGTGACGGTGCACCGGATGGCGGCGGAGCGGGCGGCGGGCATCCTCGCCGTGGTGCTGATGCAGGCCCGCCAGGAGGAGGAACTCGCTGCGCGCGGCCGCGGCGACTTCCTGACGGACCTCGCGGAGGGCCGGATCGCTCCGGAGGACGCACCCGCGCAGGCCCGCGTACTGGGCTTCAAGCCGGGCGCGGCGCCGCTGCTGCCGGTGGTGATGCGACTGGCCCCCGAGCTGTCCCCATCGGGCAACTGGGCGCTGCTGGCGCGCGCGGTCCTGGAGGAGCTGTCGTCGGTGGGCATGCCGGTGCTGCTCGGCGTCCGCCCCGTGGAGGGCAGGGTTCCGCTGCTGCTCGGCCTGCGGTCCGAGTCGGAGCGTACGGCGGTCGCCGACCGGGTCGCGGCGGCGCTGCGGGCGGGCGTCGAGCGGGCCGCGCTGGAGCGGGCGGGGGCGCAGCCGCCGGTCGTGGTGGTCGGAGTCGCCGGCGGCTGGGCGGCGGCCGGGGCGGGGCTGCGGCACGCGGCTGAGACGGCGACGGCCGCGCAGGGGCTCGGCAACCGGCCCTGGTACGACGCCCGGCGCCTGGACATCGACCTGCTGCTGTGGCGGCTGCGGGACCATCCGGACCTGGCGGCGTTCGTGGATCGGGCGATCGGCCCGCTGCGTGATCACGACCGCACCTCGCGCCCGCCGCTGCTGCCCACCCTGGAGTCGTATCTCGCCCACGCGGGCCGCAAGGCGGAGACGGCCCGCGAACTGCACCTGAACCGCCAGACCCTCTACAACCGTCTGGCCCGCATCGGCGAGCTGCTGGGCACGGACCTGGACGACCCCCAGACGGTCCTGGCTCTGAGCCTGGCCCTGAGAGCCCGCCGCCACGCCAAACCGGGAGCATCGGGCGACTGAGATGAAGAAGTCGCGCCCATAGGTGGGGCGGCGTCGCGTGCCGATGGGCGGCGCCTGGCGGCGTTGTCGTCGGTCGACGACTCCCCCATAGCCCTAAAGGCATGGGAGGTGCCCCCTCCGCCTTGCCAGGCTTGCCCCTCGCCCCGCTCCTTCCTCCACCCCACCTCTGTGCGCGACCTCTCAGACCGACCGGCGCATGGGGGGTGGGTCCAAGACGACCGCGGGACGCTTCGGCGTCCCCGCCGTCACCTCACCATCCCCGCCCGATCGCCAACGGCTGAGTCAACTCGTCGTAGACACTGAGGACTTGCGCGATCGTGTCGTCCTCCGTGGGCCAACTCGCCGCCTGCGCACGCCCCGCGCCGGCCATCCGCTCCCGAGCCGCCGGGTCCTCCAGCAGCCGTACAACGACCCGCGCCATGGCCTCCGCGTTGCCGTACGGCACAAGTTCCGCCGCGTCCCCGACCAGTTCGGGCATCCCGCCCACCGCCGTGGCGACCAACGGCACTCCCATCCGCAGCGCCTCCTGCGCCACCAGCGACCGCGCCTCCCACCGGCTGGGCAGCAGAGCCAGATCGGCGACGGCAAGAAGCTCGGCGACATCGTCACGGCTCCCGATCAGCCTGACGGGCAGTTCCTCGTCCCGGATCCGCCGCTGGAGCGCACCCCGCTCCCGCCCCTCCCCTGCGATGACCAGCAGGGGTACGGGGTCGAGTTGACGCCACATCCGTGCCGCATCGAGCAGCGTTTCGTACCCGTGATGCGGTACCAGACTGCCGATGGAGACGAGTAACGGCCGCCCCACCACTCCGAGTTCGGCCCGCACCTTGCCATCGTCGCGGACAGCGGCGGGAATGCGCGACAGGGGAATGACGAACGGCGCGAGCCTCGCGTCGCGCGCGCCCCGCCGCCGCGCCCGGTCGACCAGATCCGACGACGTACCGAGCACAACGGCCGCCGCCCGGGCGGCCCTTCGCTCCAGGAGGTGGAGCAGCCGGCTGCGGGCACCTTCGGCGTACGCCCGGGTGTGCCAGGTCAGAACCAGGGGGGTGCGCCGCCCGCCGAGCGCAAGACCGGTGCGTACGGCGGCGTGCAGCCCGTGCGCATGGACCACGTCCGCCCCCACGCAGGCGCTCCGCAGGGCGGCGACGGCGGCGGGGTCGCTGCACCGCGGTACGGGGACGAAGCGGGCCCCCGCACCGGAGAAGTCGTAGGCGCGGTCCAGTTCGGCCGGGGCGCAGACGGTGACGTGTACGCCTCTCGCCACCAGCCCCCCGGCCAGCGAGCTGACGTGAGCGCTGCTGCCCGCACTGCCGCCGCCCAGGACTTGGACCGTACGCAGCTGTGACACGTTGAATGGCTCCCGGGGCTACCGAGTCGGCGGTATGTGCATCGCCAAGGATGCCAGTCCGTACGCACGTTCCGGCACCTCGGAGCCGTGGTTCCGGTGTGCGCGGCGACAACCGGGCGTGCGTTACCACCCGGACGGGTGAGGACAACGGTGCGATATTGCCACGCCGGCGACCCGCTGCACTGGCGACGCGTCAGCGCCCCGACAGCACGTCACCGATCCGACAGCGCCGGGCGAGCCCGCTGATCCGGTCCCCATAGGCCGCCGCGGCCAGGACCCCCGCCGCATGGGCGGCGAGCCCGCACCGGCCGTTGCCCGCACCGACCGCGAGGCCGAGGGCCGCGCCCAGGGCTTGCGCGCCCGCGTCCCCGATCATGGTGCGTTCCCCCAGCTCCTCGGCAGCGAGGGCGGCCACGGCCCCCATCGGCGCGGCAGCGAGTCCGCCCCGGACCAGCCCAGGGGTCCCGAGAGCAAGCACGGTGGCGGTCGCGACGCCCGGCCGCACGTCCGTCAGATTGACGAGATGAGCGGTTCCGGCGATCACGACACCGGCGAGGACCCGGTCGACGGGCCGTTCCTTCAGCAGGGCGCCCGCAGCGAGCCCGGCCGCCCCGATGCCGAAGAGCTTCACGGCGCCACTGGTCACCTCGCCGTGCCGCAGCGCGGTGAGATGGGCGCGGAAGCCGCGGCGCGGATCCTCGGCGCCGGCGAAGTCGTCGTACGCGCCACAGCCCCCGGCGGCCAGCACGGCGAGGGCGGCGGCGGTCCTGGTGCGGGGCGGCAGCGGGAGCACGGTGGCTCCGGCGGCGGCCCCGAGTGCGACGGCGGGCCCGGCGTACAGATCGACGGTGCGCCCCGCATAGTTGGTCCGCAACCACCCCGGGCGCGACCGCCCCCGCAGCGCCCGGTACACCCCGCCTGCGACCCCGGCGGCGACGGCACCGGCGGCGACCCTGCTGATCATTGCTCCCATGCGCGCCAGGCTACGAGCCGGCCCCGAACACTCGGACGCAGGGGCGCCGAGGCCCGCGCGCGCACCGCACCGCGCCGCAGACACCGAAGCCGGCCCGCCCCCGCGCCGAACGGCAAAGACTCCCCCGCACCGCAGTGCGCCGCCGCCTACCCGTCCGCCCGCGCCGCGGCCAGCAGCTCCTCCGCATGCGCCCGCGCCGTCTCCGAGTCCTCCTGCCCCGCAAGCATCCGAGACAGCTCCCGCACCCGGTCCTCGCCCTCCAGGACCGTGACACCGCTCCGGGTCACCGCCCCGTCGACCGTCTTCTCGACCAGCAGCTGCCGGTCGGCGAACGCCGCCACCTGCGGCAGGTGCGTGACGACGACCACCTGCGCGGACTTGGCGAGCTTCGCCAGTCGCCGTCCGACCTCGACGGCCGCCTTGCCGCCGACGCCCGCGTCGACCTCGTCGAAGAGGTACGTGGGTACGGGGTCGGAGCCCGCGAACACCACCTCGACGGCGAGCATCACGCGGGACAGCTCACCGCCCGACGCTCCCTTGGCGATCGGCCGGGGCTGGGCGCCGGGGTGCGGGGCCAGCAGCAGTTCCACCTCGTCGGCGCCGGACGGACCGTAGAGCACGCTCCGCCCGCCGATGTCGATGCCGGACGCCTCGTCCGCCGCGTCGGTCTGGCGGATGTCGAAGGAGACCCGGGCGTGCGGCATGGCGAGGGAGGCCAGTTCCTCGGTCACCGCTTCGGCGAAGAGCGCCGCCGCCGCCGTCCGCGCATCGGTCAGCGCCTGTCCGAGCCCGGAGAGTTCGGCCCGCAGCGCGTCCCGTTCGGCCGTCAGCTCGCCGATCCGGTCGTCGTCGCCCTCGAGTTCGGTGAGTCGGCGCGCCCCTTCCTCGGCCCAGGCGAGCACGGCGGCGATGTCCTCGCCGTACTTGCGGGTGAGCGCGGTGAGCGCGGCGCGCCGCTCCTCCACCGCGGCGAGCCGCAGCGGATCGGCGTCCAGCTGGTCGGCGTACCCGGCCAGTTCGCCCGCCACATCGGCGAGCAGGATGGAGATCTCGCCGATCCGGTCGGCGAGCGAGGCGAGCGCCGGGTCGTGGGCGCGGACGGCGTCGAGCGACCGCCCGGCCGCGGCGACGACGGTCGTCGCGTCGACGGCCTCCTGGTCCTCCGGGTTGCCCGCGAGCGCGGCGTGCGCGAGGGCGGCCGCGGAGGCGAGCGCTTCGGCGTGACCGAGCCGTTCGGCCTCGGCGGCGAGATCGGTGTCCTCGCCGGGCAGCGGTTCGACGCCGGCGATCTCGCCCAGTCCGAAGCGCAGCAGATCCGCTTCCTGGGCACGTTCGCGGGCGCGCGTGGTCAGCTCGTCGAGCTCCGTGACGACGGCCCGCAGCCGCCGGTATGCGGCCGCGTACTTGGCGTGCGGCACGGCGACGCCGTCGCCCGCGTACCGGTCCAGGGCCTGCCGCTGCCGCGCGGGCTTGAGCAGCCCCTGCTGGTCGGTCTGGCCGTGCACGGCGACGAGTTCGTCGGCGAGTTCGGTGAGTACGCCCACCGGTACGGACCGTCCGCCGAGATGGGCGCGCGAGCGCCCTTCCGCGGAAACGGTACGGCTGATCAGCAGCGCACCCTCGTCGATTTCGGCCCCGGCCTCCTCGGCCCGTACCGCGGCTGCTTCATCGACGGACACGGTGATCCGTCCCTCGACGACGGCGGCCTTGGCGCCGATCCGCACCAGGGCGGGGTCGGCGCGCCCGCCGAGCAGCAGCCCCAGGCTGGTGACGACCATGGTCTTGCCCGCGCCGGTCTCGCCCGTCACCGCGGTGAACCCGGGTGACAGCTCCACCACCGCGTCGTCGATGACTCCGAGCGACCGTATCCGCATCTCCTCCAACACGGACACGACCTTACGAGGTCCGGACCCCGGTGTGCGACGGACCCCGGCCGCGGATTCACTCTCCCGTGCGCCGGAGGGCCGCGATCTGCGGCACCGATGCGATCAGTGGGGCGCGCCCCGCCACCCCGAGACGGGCAGCGCGAACTTCGCCACCAGCCGGTCCGTGAACGAGGCCTGGTGCAGCCGCGCCAGCCGTACGGGCACGGCCCCGCGCCGCACCTCGACCCGTGCTCCGGCCGGCAGCTCCACGGTCCTGCGCCCGTCGCACCACAGCACCCCGTGCGGGGTATGCGGCTGGACCTCGACGGCGAGCACCGAGGTCGGCGACGTCACCAGCGGCTTGGCGAACAGGGCGTGAGCGCTGATCGGGACCATCAGCAGCGCCTCGACCTCCGGCCACACCACGGGCCCACCCGCCGAGAAGGCGTACGCGGTGGAGCCGGTCGGCGTCGCACAGACGATCCCGTCGCAGCCGAAGCCGGTGACCGGGCGCCCGTCGATCTCCAGGACGACTTCGAGCATCCGCTCGGGCGACACCTTCTGCACGGCCGCTTCGTTCATTGCCCAGTCGGTGTGGACGATGTCGCCGTTGCTGTGCACGAGGACGTCGATCGTCATGCGCTCCTCGACCCGGTACGCCCGGGTGACGACCCGGTCGACCACCTTGTCCAGGTCGTCCCGCTCGGCCTCGGCGAGGAAGCCGACCCGGCCGAGGTTGACACCGAGCATCGGCACCCCGGAGGCCCGGGAGATCTCGGCGCCGCGCAGCAGCGTCCCGTCCCCGCCGAGGACGATCAGCAGCTCACAGCCGTCCACGGCCGCGGGCGTGGCGTCGTCGACCGTCTCCACGGCCGTCGGGAGCGGCAAGTCTGCGGCCTCCGCGGCAAGGACCCGTACCCCGAGTCCGCTGCGCAGCAGCCCCTGCACCACGAGTTCGGCGCTGCGGATCGCGGCCGGCCGGCCGGTATGTGCCAAAAGAAAGACAGTTCGTGCCGCATTCGTCGTCAACGAGGCCCCTCCGCCACTGCACGGTCGACATCCGCGGGATCCAGCTCGGGCGCTCCGGCCCGCAGCCAGAGAAAATACTCGACGTTGCCGGAAGGCCCGGGCAGCGGGCTCGCGGTCACTCCGCGCACTCCGAGTCCCAGCGCCCAGGCCCGGCGCGCCACCTCTCGTACCGCTTCGGCCCGCAGCTCGGGGCTGCGCACCACGCCACCGCTGCCCAGCCGCTCCTTGCCGACCTCGAACTGCGGCTTGACCATCAGGACCAGGTCCGCATCGGGGGCGGCACAGCGCGCCAGGGCAGGCAGGACGAGCCCGAGCGGGATGAACGACAGATCGCCGACCACCAGGTCCACCGCCTCTCCGTCGATCGCTTCCAGCGTCAATTCGCGTACGTTGGTACGGTCCTTGACGGTGACGCGTTCATCGGACTGCAGCGACCAGGCGAGCTGCCCGTAGCCCACGTCGACGGCGACGACATGACCGGCTCCGGCCCGCAGCAGTACGTCGGTGAATCCACCGGTCGACGCCCCTGCGTCCAGCGCCCGCCGCCCCTCGACCTTCAGCCCGAGGGGCACGAAGGCGGCGAGGGCGCCCGCGAGCTTGTGCCCGCCGCGCGAGACGTACTCGGGGTCGCTGTCGTCCTTGATGACGACGACTGCGGCGCTGGTCTCGACCTGGGTGGCGGGTTTGGTCGCGGTGTTGCCGCCGACGGTCACCCGCCCTGCGGCGATCAACTGGCTCGCATGCTCGCGTGAGCGGGCGAGCTTTCGGCGTACCAGCTCGGCGTCGAGGCGGCGACGTGCCACTCCTGCCACGTTCGGTTCAGCTCCTGTTGTTGTACGGGGGCATCGGTGCGTGTACCGGTGCGGGTGCGGGCCGGGCATCCAGCGCGGTCAGCGCATCGCGCAGCCCACTGTGTACATCCTCGTACACCTCGATGTGTCCCTCCGCCGGGAGGTGGTCCGCGTCGGCCAGCCGCTCCAGCCCCGCGTCCACCTCGGCGTGTCCGGTGGGGGTGCACGTGACGCCGAGGCGCGCGGCGGCTGCGGGCTCGGGTGCGGGGCCGGCCGTCTCCGCCGATTCCCCGGGCGCCGTCCCGGGCTCCCGCATCAAGTCGCTCATGCGGAAACGCTACCGCGAAGGCCTGGGGTACCGTCGGTCACGATGGCGACCATGGCGGAGTGCCGCAGCGCACTCGACACACTTTCCGACAACCTCGAGACGGCCGAGGGCAACGTGCGCAGCGCGGCTGCCCTGGACCGCTCGCTGAGCTGTCACATCAAGGACCTCGGGATCACCTTCACCGGCCGTCTCAAGGATGGCCGGATCCAGGTACTCGACACGTTCGAGGGCCCACCGCGCGAGAAGGCCGAGATCCGGCTCGCGATGAACGGCGACGATCTGGTGGCCATGGTGAACGGGAACCTGAACTTCGCAAAGGCCTGGGCCTCGGGCCGGGTCCGGCTGGAAGCAAGCATCCGAGACCTCATGCGCCTCAGAACACTGCTGTAGTACACCCACCCCACCAGACCCCTGGGGCAACCGACCACGCCCAGGCCATGGCGTCTACCGCGCCGACCGATCACGCCCGCCGGAATCAAGCCCGTCCGGCGATCGAGGAGAGGCACGCCGGCAGGCAGCGCAACCACGCTCAAGCCCTCACCGAATCCACAACGCGCGCGGCCCGCGCGGCCGGCACCACCAACGGCGTCCCCGTCTCCGGATCAGCGATCACCTGACACCGCAGCCCGAACACCCGCTCCACCAGCTCCGCCGTGACCACGTCTCCCGGCGCCCCCTCGGCAATGACCTCGCCCTCGCGCATGGCAATCAGATGCGTGGCGTAGCGCGCGGCGTGGTTCAGGTCGTGGAGTACGGCGACCAGCGTCCGCCCGCGCGTCTCATGCAGCTCCGCGCACAGGTCGAGGACATCGATCTGGTGCTGGATGTCGAGGTACGTCGTCGGCTCGTCGAGCAGCAGCAACGGCGTCTCCTGCGCAAGCGCCATCGCGATCCAGACACGCTGCCGCTGACCGCCGGACAGTTCGTCGACAAAGCGATCGGCCAGCTCGCGGACACCGGTCGACACCATCGATTCCTCGACAATGCGTTCGTCGTCCGGCGACCACTGCCGCAGCAGCCCCTGATGTGGATACCGCCCGCGTGCGACCAGGTCCGCGACGGTGATGCCGTCGGGCGCGATCGAGGACTGCGGCAGCAGCCCCAGGGTCTTCGCGACCTTCTTCGCAGGCATCGCATGGATCGTCTGCCCGTCCAGCAGCACCTGCCCCCGGCTCGGCTTGAGCATCCGGGACAGCGCCCGCAGCAGCGTGGACTTCCCACAGGCATTGGGGCCGACGATCACGGTGAACGAATTGTCGGGGATCTCGACCGAGAGGTTCTCCGCGATGACCCGCTGGTCGTAGCCGAGGGTCACCGAGTCCGCGGTGAGGCGCTGCATGGTCGTACTCCGGGAGTCGGTGGGTCGGGTCATCGACGGGTTGGTCCTTCGGGGCGGATTCGCCGTGCGGCGGGTTCTCATATCCGCCCCGCCCTGCGCTCGGAGACGAGCAGCCACAGCAGGTAGCAGCCACCCAGCACGCCGGTGACGACACCCACCGGCAGCTGCCGGTCGCCGAAGGCGTCCATCGCGATCCAGTCGGCGACGAGCAGCAGCGCGGCCCCCATGAAGGCGGCGGGCGCCAGATTGGGCCCGGGCGAGCGGGTGAGCCGGCGTGCCAGCTGCGGGGCACTCAGCGACACGAACGCGATGGGCCCGGCCGCGGCGGTGGCGACGGCGACGAGCACCACGGCACAGCCCATCAGGACGAGCCGGGTGCGTTCCACCCGTACACCCAGAGCGTACGCGGCGTCGTCACCCATCTCCATCGTGCGCAGCGCCCGCCCGTGCCCGAGCACCAGCGGAATGAGCAGGCCGCACACCGCGAGCAGCGGCCAGACCTGTGCCCAGTCGCGCCCGTCGAGCGAGCCGGTCATCCAGACGACGGCACGGGTCGCGTCGACCAGGTCGGCCTTGGTGATCAAATACTGCGAGGCGGCGGTGAGCATCGCGGCCGTGCCGATACCGACGAGCACCAGCCGGTAGCCGTGGACCCCTCGTTTCCACGCCAGCAAGTACACCGCGGCGCCGGTGAGCAGGCCGCCGACTACGGCGCCGCCCGCGACCGCGGTGGCCCCGCCCTGGAAGAGGACGATCACCGTCAGCGCACCGACCGTGGCGCCCTGGCCGAAGCCGAGCACGTCGGGGCTGCCGAGCGGGTTGCGGGAGATGGTCTGGAACACGGCGCCGCCGACCCCGAGTGCCGCGCCGACCAGGAGCCCGACGAGGACCCGCGGCAGGCGCAGGTCCGAGACGATGAACTGCTGCTGGAAGGTGCCGTGCCCGAACAGCGTGCTGACGACCTCGCCGGGCGTCATCGCGTAGTCCCCGCTGCCGATGAGCACGATGCCGGCCCCGGCTGCCACGGCGGCAAGGAGCACGATCACCACGAACGCCCGGACGTCCACCCGGAAGGAGAGCCCGCCGCCGGTCCGTACGGCCCGGACCGCGCCGGCTCCACCCTTCGCGCGGGTCTTCATGGCCTTCACAGCTGGGCCATCCTCTTGCGGCGTACGAGATGGATGAAGACGGGACCGCCGAGCAGCGCGGTGACGATGCCGACCTGCAGCTCGGACGGTCGGGCGATCACCCGCCCCACCACGTCCGCGCCCAGCAGCAGCACCGGCGCGAGCACGGCCGCGTACGGCAGGATCCACCGCATGTCGGGGCCGGTGATCGCGCGCACCAGGTGCGGGATCATCAGCCCGATGAAGACGATCGGCCCGCAGGCGGCGGTCGCGGCCCCGCACAGCAGAGTGACGGTGAGCATCGCGAGGACGCGAGTGCGGGTCAGATGGGCGCCGAGCGCCCTGGCGGTGTCATCGCCCATCTCCAGGGCGTTCAGCGGCCGAGCGATGAGCAGTGCGAGGACGACACCGACCGCGATGAACGGCCACACCTTGCCGACGGTCTCCATGTTCGCCGAGGCCAGCGACCCGACCGTCCAGAACCGCAGTCGGTCGAGTGCCGCCGCATCCAGCAGCTGTACGGCGTTGACATAGCCGAACAGCGCGGCGCCGGCCGCGGTCCCGGCGAGGGCGAGGCGCACAGGCGTCGCGGACCGGCTGCCACCGAGCAGGTACACCGCGACCGACACGACCGCGGCGCCGAGGAACGCGAACCACACGTACCCGGTCAGGGAGGTGACACCGAAGAAGCTGATCGCGGACACGACAGCTGCAGAGGCTCCTGCGTTGACCCCGAGCAGTCCGGGTTCTGCCAGCGGGTTACGGGTCAGGGCCTGCATCACCGCCCCGGCGAGGCCGAGCGCGGTGCCGACGATCAGCCCGAGCACGGTCCGCGGGATACGCACCTCCCGTACGAGGACATCGCTCTGGGTCCCCGAGGCGTGGAACAGACCGTGCCAGACATCAGCGAGGGGCAGCGCCTTGGCACCGATCGCGATACTCGCGAGGCATACCAGCACCAGCGCGAGCACGGCGATCAACAGCCCCACGGCACGGATCGCATGGCGCCCCGGGGGCGCGGATGTCGCCGGCGCGGCCCTGGGACCTGCGCTCGGCTCTGGCGGACTCTCAACCAACACGAGGTTAGGTTAGCCTAACCTACTTACCTGTCGGGCCACCCGGCTCCCCGCACCCAGCAGAACACCGGATACGCCCGATTCATCCCGCAAGGATCCGTCGCCTCGGCGAACTCCCGGACTCCCCCTCCCAGTTGCCCAGGCCTCGCCCGCAGCACCCTCAGGCTGCCGCCGGACTACAGCCCGAGCCTGGCCACCGCCTTTCCCGCATCAAGCCGGCACGCCCCCTCACCGGCGTACGACCAGGCAGCCCCGCACAGCGCCCGCAGCCCGTCGAGCACGTCCCCGTCACCCTCCAGTGCCAGCTCGTCGCCGCGCACCGCGGCCGTCCAGCCACCGCAGCCGAACCCACCGTCGTTCTCCGTCACCTCGGGCTGCCCGGTGAGCAGTCCCCGCAGATCAGCATCCACATACGTGGGCCGGTGCCTCGGCTCGGCCGCCACCAGCTGCGCCGCGTCCGTCACTCCGGTGAGCACCAGCAGTGAGTCCACTCCACCGTCGAACGCACCCTCGATGTCCGTGTCCAGCCGGTCCCCGACCACCAGCGGCCGCTCCGCCCCGGTCCGCAGCACGGTCTCACGGTGCATCGGCGGCAGCGGCTTCCCAGCGACCTGCGGCTCGGCACCGGTGGCGATCCGTACGACCTCGACCGCCGCACCATTGCCCGGCGCGATCCCCCGGGCCCCCGGGATCGTCAGATCGGTGTTGGACGCGAACCACGGCACCCCTCGGTTGATCGCGTACGCAGCCTCCGCGAGCCGTCCCCACGCCATGTCGGGACCGCCGTACCCCTGCGCCACCGCCACCGGCTCGTCGTCCGCCGACTCCACCGGCACCAGCCCGCGCTCCACCAGCGCGACCTTCAGCCCCTCGCCCCCGACCACGAGCACCCGGGCCCCGGCCGGCAGCTGATCGGCCATCAGCCGCGCCACTGCCTGCGCCGAGGTGATCACGTCGGCGGGCTCGGCCGGCACCCCGAGCTCGGTCAGATGGTCCGCCACGGCAGCCGGCGTACGCAGCGCATTGTTGGTCACGTACGCGAGATGCATTCCCCCGTCCCGCGCGGCGCCCAGCGAATCGACGGCATGCACGATCGCGTGGCCGCCCGCGTACACCACCCCGTCAAGATCCAGCAGAGCCGTGTCGTACGCCTTACTCAGCGCAGTGCTGATTCCGCTCGGCCGGGTCCTGCTCGCCTGACTCATATCTTTGCGCTCCTCATTGCATGCTTCTCCTCCGATCATCGCGCATCGGCACAACGCACATACGATGCAGAAATGAAGACACCAGGTCCCACCGGCCAGGGGCTGCGCCTGATCCCGTTCCGCGGGCTGCGCTACGTCCCCGAGCGGGTCGGGAGTCTCGCCGCGGTGACCTCACCGCCCTATGACGTCGTCGTGCGCCCCGACGGGCTGCACCACCTGGAATCGGCGGACCCGCACAACATCGTCCGATTGATCCTGCCGCAGGCCGACACGCCCGACGCCCGCCAGGAACAGGCCGCCGAGACTCTGAACCGCTGGCTCGCCGAGGGCATACTGGCCCCCGAGCGCGAGCCCACGCTCTACGTCTACGAGCAGCGCAGCGGCGAGATCCTGCAACGCGGCATCGTGGGAGCACTGGCGCTCTCCTCCCCCGCCGACGGCATCGTCCTGCCGCACGAGGACGTCATGGCCCATGTCGTCGAGGATCGCGCCAACCTGATGCGCACCACAGCCGCCCACCTGGAACCGCTCCTGCTCACCTACCGCAGCGAGGGCGAAGCGACCGGCGTGACCGCTGTGATCGAGCGCACCATCCACCGGCCGCCGCTGCTCGCGACGACCACCGAGGACGGCTACCGGCACCGGCTCTGGGCGGTCACCGACCCGGCCGACCGGTCCGAGATCGAGACCGACCTCACTCACCACCAGGCGCTCATCGCCGACGGCCACCACCGCTGGGCCACCTACCTCCGGCTGCAGCAGGAACACACCGACCCGGGCCCCTGGGACTTCGGCCTGGTCCTCCTCGTCGACACGGCCCGCTACCCGCTCCGGGTCCGCGCCATCCACCGGCTGCTGCACCGCCTCCCCGTCGCTGACGCGCTGGCCGCGTTGAACGGCACCTTCCGAGTCCGCGACATCGAGGAACCACTTCCCGTTGCCCTCGACGCCCTCGCCGAGGCGGCCGCCGAGGGCAACGCCTTCCTGCTGGCGGGCGACGGCCGATTCCATCTCGTCGACCGCCCGGACGAGGCCCTGCTGGCCCGCACGATCCCGGCCGACCGCCCACTCGCCTGGCGCACTCTCGATGCGACGGTCCTGCACGCGACGCTTCTCGATCATGTGTGGCAGATCCCCGACAGCCCGGAACGCATCGCGTACATACACGACACCGAGGCAGCCGTGGAACAGGCCGAGCGCCGCAACGCCACCGCGGTCCTGATGCATCCGGTACGCGAAGAAGTCGTCCGGGACCTGGCCCGACAGGGAGTCACCATGCCCCGCAAGTCCACCTCGTTCGGCCCCAAGCCGGCCACGGGCCTGGTCCTGCGCAGCCTCACCCTCGACTGACCGCGGGCACGGACGCCAGACACAAAAAGAGGGGGCGGCATCCCTCCCGGGATGCCGCCCCCTCTCATGTCTTACGCCTTCGTCGACCCGTCCTCATCCGCATCGTCGACATCGACATCAGCGTCAGTGTCGGCCTCGACCGTCTCGTCGTCGTCGCTCTCACCGAGAGCGTCGACGAACTCGACACCGTCCAGCTCGGCGAGCCGGTCCGACGCGTCGGTGGCCCCGTCCTTGTCGGCCTCCAAGGCCTTCGCGAACCATTCACGCGCCTCGTTCTCGCGCCCCGCGGCCAGCAGCGCGTCGGCGTACGCGTAGCGCAGTCGCGGCGTCCACGGGTGCACGGCACTTGATGCGAGCTCGGAGCTCTGCAAGGTGACGATGGCGGCATCGATCTGCCCCATGTCCCTGCGCGCCCCGGCGGCCACCAGGCGCATCTCGACCTGCCCGGCCTTGTCCAGCTTCTGCACCTCGGGCTCGCCGGCCATGGCCATCGCTCGCTCGGGCCGCCCGAGTCCACGCTCGCAGTCGGCCATGACGGGCCACAACTCCACGGAACCGGTCATCCGCTTCGCCGCCCGGAACTCGGCCAGCGCCTCCGAGTACTTCTGCGTCGCGTACGCGGCGAAGCCGGCCGCCTCCCGCACAGCAGCCACCCGCGAGGCCAGCCGCAGCGCGATACGCGAGTACGCGTAAGCCTGCTCGGGGTCCTCGTCGATGAGCCGGGCGACCATGACGAGGTTGCGGGCAACATCCTCGGCCAGGGTCTTCGGCAGGCTCATCAGCTCCTGCCGCACATCCTTGTCGATCTCGTCACCGGTGACGTCGTCAGGAATGGGAAGCCGCTTGATCGGCTCACGGTCCCGGTCGTCCCGGCGGTCGTAGCCACCACGGTCGTCGCGCCCACGGTAGCCACCACGCTCGCGGTCGTCCCGCTGCCCGCGGTATCCACCGCCGCCGCGGCTGTCGTCGCGACGGGGCCCACGCGGCCGGTCCTCACGGCGCTCGAAGCCACCACCGGGACGCCCACCACGCTCATCATCACGACGCGGCCCGCGGTACCCACCACGGTCGTCCTCGCGCCGCGGCGCACGATCATCGCGGGGGAACCTGCCGGCGCCGCCACCGCCACGACTGTCATCCCGACGGAAGCCACCGGCACGGTCGTCACGACGGAAGCCGCCCCGGTCGCCGCTCGTGGGCCGACTGTCGTCACGGCGGAAGCCGCCGCGGCTGTCGTCGTCGCGACGGGGCCCACGCGACCGGTCCTCACGGCGCTCGAAGCCACCACCGGGACGCCCACCACGCTCATCATCACGACGCGGCCCGCGATATCCGCCACGGTCGTCCTCGCGCCGCGGCGCACGATCATCGCGACGGAACCCACCGCCGGAACCGCCACCGCGGCTGTCGTCACGGCGGAAGCCACCGGCACGGTCGTCACGACGGAAGCCGCCCCGGTCGCCGCTCGTGGGCCGACTGTCGTCACGGCGGAAGCCGCCACCGGAGCCACCGCCGCGGCTGTCGTCACGGCGGAAGCCGCCGCGGCTGTCGTCGTCGCGACGGGGCCCACGCGACCGGTCCTCACGGCGCTCGAAGCCACCACCGGGACGCCCACCACGCTCATCATCACGACGCGGCCCGCGGTACCCACCACGGTCGTCCTCGCGCCGCGGCGCACGATCATCGCGACGGAACCCACCGCCGGAGCCACTGCCGCGGCTGTCGTCACGACGGAACCCACCGCCGGAACCGCCACCGCGGCTGTCGTCACGACGGAACCCACCGCCGGAACCGCCACCGCGACTGTCATCACGACGGAACCCACCGCCGGAACCGCCACCGCGACTGTCATCACGACGGAACCCACCGCCGGAACCGCCACCGCGACTGTCATCACGGCGGAAGCCACCGCGGTCGTTGTCCCGACGCGAGCCGCCGGAGCGGTCGTCACGACCACCCCGGAAGCCGCCCCGGTCACCACCGTCCCGGCGACGCGGCTCGCGCTCCGAACGATCGTCGGGAGAGTTGGTGGACATGGGTGGAACTCCTGTCTTCAGGTACTACAGACATTCTCGCGCAGTCGGACACTCGATGCGCTTCGGCAAGACAAAAAAGACCCCTGGTCCCAGCGTGAACGCTGGGACCAGGGGTCCTTGAAAGATTGTTCGGCGGCGTCCTACTCTCCCACAGGGTCCCCCCTGCAGTACCATCGGCGCTGAAAGGCTTAGCTTCCGGGTTCGGAATGTAACCGGGCGTTTCCCTAACGCAATGACCACCGAAACCCTATCGGGTTCTAGCGAACAAGCACACTTTTTAATTAATGAGTGAAACTGTTCAACCGGTGCGACTGTTCGCAACCCGGGAACAACACAGTGGACGCGAGCAACTGAGGACAAGCCCTCGGCCTATTAGTACCAGTCAGCTCCACCCGTTACCGGGCTTCCACATCTGGCCTATCAAC